>NZ_CAWPRC010000122.1:0-72671 GCF_963890165.1 Aliivibrio sp. SR45-2
ATGGTTTTTTAACTGTTTGTATTCGTGGTATTTATTTTTTTTTGCTTTCCTTGACATTCGCCGTTGACATGTTGAGGAACTTTTAGCAAAGTAATCGCCAGATTTAAGAGATACAGATTTATAACACGTTAGATGTTGAGCTCTGTGTTGATATATAAAATGGAACCGGAAATCGGATTTCCAATCTCATAAGAAAAGGCAGTGGAATATTATGAAAAAGACTCTTTTAGCGCTTGCAATCGCAAGTATCTCAACTTCAGCTTTTGCTGTTGATACAAGCAGCCAAAACAGCAAAAACGATGAAATGTTTGCATTTGATGCAATGCATAAAGATCAATTCTCAGTATCTGGTTCTGTGGGCGTTGGTGGTTATTACGACACTGGTACTAAAGCATTCTATGATGATTGGGCTACTGGTTTAACTCTTGCTGTTAACTACCGTAACAACCGCATTGTTGGTTATTTTGAAACTGACTTCATGCTTAACTACACAACAGACAGCGAAACTAAGCATGCTTCTTCTACTGAGAAGAATTCAAGCCCTGCGACTGATGTAGATAAAGCTTGGTTAGGTTTTGATACTGGTTTTGGTATCGCATCTTACGGTTGGGAAAATGATACTGCACTAGATGCTGTTGATGGCGCTGGTGACTTTACATACGAGTTTGGTGCTTCTGCTGGTGATGCATCTGATGCATTCAACGTAGTTAAATTCCAAGGTTCAACAAGCGGTTTTGCTTACGGCGTATCTTACTTTGAAACTGATGACGTTCATGTAGACGCAGAGAAAGGCGTGAATGGTTACGTTGGTATCGAACAAGAAGCATTTAATGTATATGCTGGTTACGAAACTCGTGATTCTGATTACGACGTATACACTGTGACAGGTAATGTAACACTAGGTGAAGTTAAACTTGGTGCTAACTTCTGGATCGAAGAAACAGATACAACAGCTAAAGATATGACTAACACTGGTTACTATGTATCAGCTGGTTACGCAGTATCTGAAGATCTAACATTAGCTGCAGGTTATGCTGCTAATACAGAAGAAGAAAAGAAAGTTGATACTGACTACTCTTACGTGAACGTTGCAGCAATGTACACACTAGCTAAGAACATGGATATGGGTATCGACGTACGTCAAGACCTTGACGCTGGCACTAAAGACGAAGAAACTTACGTATTCGCAGCGGGCTACTACTACTTCTAATCTCTTGATTTAAAGTAAATAGAATTATTAAGCCAGTCATCATGACTGGCTTTTTTTGTTGGTAAAATAAAAATATAATTACGTTAATCAACTTATTTTCCTGACTTTGTAACCACATCTGCTGACTTCTTTCTTCTTTAATATCTGTATATCCCACCATCTATTATCTCTTCCCTGAAACTTTATTTAAAAAAACAGATCTTTTTTGTTGAAATAAAACCACAGTTTGATAATGTATTTACAAGGTTAAAAACAAAATCAATTTGTTACTTAAAGGTTTATTATTATGCGTATTCAAGGTCTGAACATTCATCACCATCACCATCCTGAGTAGTCTTTCGGGAGGATACGTTATATCCGGAAGGCAATTAGAATTTCCTTCCGATGAATAAAATTTCAAACCCTCGGAAGGTAAAACTTCTGAGGGTTTTTTCGTTTTATGACTAAATAATTGAGCAATTGATAGTTAACAACAAATTTAGAATTACATTTTTACAAGGAAGAGATTATGTCAGCACAACGTTTACGCATCGCAATTCAAAAGAAAGGACGTTTGTCTAAAGAGTGCCAAGAGCTGTTTAAGCGCTGTGGTATGAAATTTAATATATCAGGTGAGCGTTTAGTGGTTCATTCTGAAAATATGCCGATTGATTTATTGTTGGTTCGTGATGATGATATTCCAAGTCTTATCATGGATGGCGTTGTTGACTTAGGTGTTATTGGCGAAAACGAATTAGAAGAAGTTCGTTTAGAGCGTAAAGCATTAGGCGAGCCTTCGGCATTTACAACATTACGTCGCTTAGATTTTGGTGGTTGTCGTCTGTCTATCGCGATTGATAAAGATGCTGTTTATAACGGACCACAAGACCTTGCTGGTAAACGCATTGCAACGACTTACCCACAATTGCTTAAAAGCTTTATGGATGAGAAAAATATCCCGTTCTCAACTTGTATTTTAAATGGTTCAGTTGAAGTTGCTCCGCGTGCCGGTCTGTCTGATGCGATTGCTGATTTAGTTTCAACAGGCGCAACTCTTGAGGCTAATGGCCTAAAAGAAGCTGAAGTGATTTTCCGCTCTAAAGCGACGTTAATTCAACGTGAAGGTGAATTCGATGCTGATAAAGCGGCCTTGATTGATAAATTACTGACTCGTATGCAAGGCTGTATCCAAGCGAAAGAATCTAAGTACATCATGCTACACGCGCCAACCGATAAATTAGAAGCGATTAAATCACTACTACCGGGTGCGGAAGATCCAACGGTGCTTCCTCTATCAAGTGACGGTGCGAAAGTGGCAGTTCACCTAGTGAGTACTGAAAATCTATTCTGGGAAACGATGGAACAACTAAAAGCATTGGGTGCAAGTTCAATTCTTGTCTTGCCAATTGAGAAGATGATGGAGTAACCATTATGAAAACCTTAGTTTGGCAATCATTAAGCGACTCACAACAAGATACGGTGCTTCAACGTCCAGCAGTTACAGAAGGCGCAAATATAACGGCGGCTGTAACCAGTGTGATAAATACCGTAAAACAAGACGGCGATGCTGGTGTGTTAGCGTTGACTGAAAAGTTTGATAAGGTGAAGCCTGATTCAATTCGTGTTTCAGCTGCAGAAATTGACGCGGCGAGTGAACGTTTATCTGAAAAGATGAAAGCGGCACTGCAACAAGCTTATAGTAATATTTCTAAGTTTCATAAAGCACAAAAGCCTCTGCCAATCAAAGTTGAAACTCAACCTGGTGTCGTATGTGAACAAATCACGATGCCAGTGAATAAAGTCGGCTTGTATATTCCGGGTGGCAGTGCGCCATTGCCTTCAACAGTATTAATGTTAGGCATTCCTGCACAGATTGCGGGCTGCCATAAAGTGGTACTTTGTTCGCCACCGCCGATTGCTGATGAGATCTTATACGTTGCAAAACTATGTAAAGTCGATGAGGTGTATAACATTGGTGGCGCACAAGCGATTGCTGCTATGGCGTATGGTACTGAATCTGTTTCTAAAGTAGATAAGATCTTTGGCCCAGGTAACGCATACGTCACTGAAGCAAAACGCCAAGTTTCTAATGACTTTCGTGGTGCTGCTATTGATATGCCTGCGGGACCTTCTGAAGTCTTGGTTATTGCGGATGAAACGGCTGATCCTGATTTTATTGCGGCAGATCTTCTTAGCCAAGCTGAGCATGGTCCTGATTCACAAGTTATCTTAGTCACGCCTTCGCCAATAATTGCAGATCAAGTTGCTGATGCAATCGAAAAACAATTAAAAGAACTGACTCGTGCGGATATCGCTCGTCAAGCGCTAGGTTCTAGTTTGTTGATTATTGCTGAATCATTGACGCAATGTGTTTCAATCTCAAACTTTTATGGTCCTGAGCACTTGATTGTTCAAACTAAAAACCCACGTGAATTATTACCATTGCTAGATAATGCAGGTTCTATTTTCTTGGGTGAGTATTCTCCAGAATCAGCAGGGGATTATGCATCGGGTACAAACCATGTTTTACCAACTTATGGTTATACAAGAACGCACTCAAGCTTAGGTTTAGCTGATTTTTCTAAACGCATGACGGTACAAGAGTTAACTGCTGATGGTTTAAAAGGGTTAGCGCCAACGGTTGTCACAATGGCTGATGCTGAAGGGCTAGATGCACATAAACGTGCCGTGACTATTCGAATTGAAAAATTAGCTAAATTGAATTAATAGAGACCATAGATATGGAAAAATTAGCTCGTAAACAAGTTCAAGCCTTGACGCCGTATCTATCGGCTCGTCGTATTGGTGGCAGTGGTGATGTTTGGCTTAATGCTAATGAGTCCCCATTTGATAATGAGTATAACGTAAATTTTACTCGTCTAAATCGTTACAGTGAGTGTCAGCCTCCAGAATTGATTAATGCTTATGCTGCTTATGCAAAAGTAACGCCAGAGCAGGTGCTGACTTCTCGCGGTGCTGACGAGGGTATTGAGTTATTAATTCGTGCTTTTTGTGAGCCAAATGAAGACGCGATTTTATATTGTCCACCAACCTATGGTATGTATTCCATCAGTGCTGAGACGATTGGGGTTGAGACTAAAACAATCCCTTTAACATCAGAATGGCAGCTTGATCTTCCAAGCATTGAACGCAATTTAGATAATGTAAAATTGGTCTTTGTATGTAGTCCAAATAACCCAACAGGTAATGTGATTAACCGTAAGGATATTTTGTCTTTATTAGAGATGACAAAAGATCGTGCGATTGTGGTGATGGATGAAGCTTATATTGATTTTTGTATGGAAGTGTCAACCGTTGATTTATTAGCGACATACCCCAATTTAGCCATTTTACGAACGTTATCTAAAGCATTTGCCTTAGCGGGATTACGCTGTGGTTTCACTCTTGCAAATAAAGAGTTGATTGATGTGTTATCTAAAGTGATTGCTCCGTACCCTGTTCCTGTTCCTGTTTCTGACATTGCAACTCAAGCATTATCAGAAGCTGGCTTAGCTCGAATGAAATATCAAACCCTTGATTTAAGTGCCAATCGTGCTTATTTACATGCAGGTTTAATGGTATTGAATGGGGTTACCGTTTATGAAGGATGGGGTAATTACTTACTAGTAAAGTTTCCTGATGGCGATGTGGTATTTAAAGCCGCGTGGGATCATGGGATTGTTTTGCGTAACTCACCAATTAAAGATTGTGTGCGAATTAGCATTGGTAATCGTGAAGAATGTGAAAAAACATTAAGCTTTATTCGTAACCAATTAATTTAATACCAATCGTAGTAAATAACTGATCATCCTAGCTAGTTAAAATACTCGATAACTGCGTTAAAATTTTTGATTGTAGAATAACTACTTATCGAAAAATTTTGCCTTGTTCTCAAGCATTTTTCCTTCGCTAGGATGATCATTTACTTACTGTGATTGGTATATTTTATCCCCGAGCTTAGGAATGAGGCTTGGGCTATCAATAATAGAATTAGAAAAATTAAAAGGAAGTTCCTGTGAGCAAACAACAAAAGATTTTATTTATCGATCGTGACGGCACCTTAATTGTTGAGCCACCTGTCGATTTTCAAGTAGACCGTTTAGATAAGTTAAAATTCGAGCCTCTGGTTATTTCTTCTCTGTTGTCTCTTCAAGAGGCGGGTTACCGTTTAGTCATGGTAACCAACCAAGATGGTTTGGGTACAGATAGCTATCCACAAGATGAGTTTGATGCGCCACACAATATGATGATGGAATTCTTTGAATCTCAAGGTGTGAAGTTTGATGACGTTCTTATCTGTCCTCATTTTGAAGAAGATAACTGCTCATGCCGTAAACCAAAATTGGGAATGGTAAAAGAGTACCTTCAAGGTGGAAAAGTTGATTTTCAACACTCGGTTGTGATTGGTGATCGCCAAACGGATCTTCAATTGGCTGAGAACATGGCAATCCGTGGTATTCAATATCACCCTGAGACAATGAACTGGCCTGCGATCTTAAAAGATCTTACGGTAAATGCTCGTACTGCTGAAGTGATCCGCACCACCAAAGAAACCGATATCAAAGTCTTTGTTAATCTTGATGAACAAGGCGGTAATACAATCTCAACGGGTCTTGGCTTCTTTGACCACATGCTTGATCAAATTGCCACACACGGCGGTTTCCAAATGAAGATCAATGTCGACGGTGACTTACACATTGATGATCACCACACCATTGAAGATACAGCGCTTGCATTAGGTGAAGCGTTAAAAGAAGCGTTAGGTGACAAACGTGGCATCGGTCGCTTTGGTTTCAGCTTACCAATGGATGAGTGTTTAGCGCAATGTGCGTTGGATTTATCTGGTCGCCCATACCTAAAATTTGATGCTGAATTTAGTCGTGATCAAGTGGGAGATTTATCAACAGAAATGGTGGTTCACTTCTTCCGTTCACTTACTGATACATTAGCTTGTACATTGCACCTTTCTTCTGCCGGTCATAATGACCACCACATTATTGAAAGCTTATTTAAAGCCTTTGGCCGTACTTTACGTCAAGCAATTAAAGTAGAAGGTAATGAACTACCAAGTTCAAAAGGCGTATTGTAGGAGTGACTATGAAAAACCAAAGCGTCGTTATTATTGATACGGGTTGCTCGAATGTGTCTTCGGTGAAGTTTGCTATTGAACGCTTGGGTTATACGGTAGCAATCAGTAAAGATCCACAAGTCGTTTTAGCTGCAGATAAATTGTTTTTACCGGGTGTTGGTACAGCAAGCGAGGCAATGAAAAACCTTGCTGAGCGCGATCTAATTGAATTGGTAAAACAAGTTGAAAAGCCGCTGTTGGGTATCTGTTTAGGTATGCAATTATTAGGTAAGCTCTCTGAAGAGAAAGGCCAAAAAGCAGATCAAATTGTGGATTGCTTAGGCTTGTGTGACGGTGAAGTTCGTAAGCTTCAAACAGGTGATTTACCGCTGCCTCACATGGGGTGGAACACGATTAAGCCTGTCGATGGTCATCCGTTATTTAAAGATATTCCAGAGAACAGCTATTTTTACTTTGTACACAGCTTTGGCATGCAAGTGGGTGATTATACGATTGCTTCTTGTGACTATGGACAACCGTTTACTGCCGCATTACAAGTGGGTAATTATTACGGTGTTCAGTTCCATCCAGAGCGTTCAAGTAAAGTGGGCTCAAAACTTATTCAGAACTTTTTGGAGTTATAAGAGTAGGGACGAGATGCAAGATTGCTTCGCTTCTCTATTCTACTAATAAGGATATTTATGATCATTCCAGCATTAGATTTAATTGAAGGCCAAGTGGTTCGTCTGTTTCAAGGCGACTATGGGCAAGTAACTGAGTACAAAGTTGAACCAGCAGAGCAGTTTAATCTGTATCACCAAGCAGGGGCAAATTGGCTACACCTTGTTGATTTAACCGGCGCAAAAGACACTACCGCACGTCAACTAGATTTAATCGCTCGTTTGCTAGCAAGCACGCCTGCCAATATTCAAATCGGTGGTGGTGTACGTAACGAAGCGGATGTACAAGATTTATTGAACGCCGGCGCACAACGTGTAGTTATTGGTTCTACTGCGGTAAAACAGCCAGAACTTGTTAAAGGTTGGATGGAAAAATACGGTGCAGAAAAAATCGTATTAGCGCTAGATATCAACATTGATGAAAACGGCACACGTAATGTAGCTATTTCAGGTTGGCAAGAAGACTCTGGCGTGACTATTGAAGCACTGCTTAAAGATTATCTAACCGTTGGCCTTAAGCACGTCTTATGTACTGATATTTCTCGTGACGGCACACTGCAAGGTTCAAATGTAGAGCTGTACGTAGACTTATGTAAGCAGTACCCACAAGTGCAATTCCAATCTTCAGGTGGCATTGGCTCTCTTGATGATATCGTTGCGCTTAAAGGCTCAGGTGTTGCTGGAGTCATCGTTGGACGAGCACTGCTTGATGGCAAGTTCACCGCAGAGGAGGCATTCCAATGTTGGCAAAGCGAATAATCCCTTGTTTAGATGTTAAAGATGGACAAGTCGTAAAAGGCGTTCAATTTCGTAATCACGAGATCATTGGTGATATTGTTCCTCTAGCACAGCGTTATGCAGAAGAGGGCGCAGATGAATTGGTCTTTTATGATATCACCGCATCTAGTGATGGTCGCGTCGTAGATAAAAGCTGGGTCGCACGTGTAGCTGAAGTGATTGATATTCCATTCTGTGTGGCGGGTGGCATTAAAACAGCAGAAGATGCCGCGAAGATTTTAGAGTTTGGTGCTGATAAAGTATCGATTAACTCCCCTGCACTGGCTAATCCTGAACTCATCACTGAGCTTGCGGATAAATTTGGTGTTCAATGTATCGTTGTTGGTATTGATTCATACTTTGATAAAGAAACAGGTAAGTACCAAGTTTACCAATTCACGGGTGATGAAGAACGCACCAAAGCAACCAAATGGGAAACCAAAGATTGGGTGCAAGAAGTACAAAAACGCGGTGCGGGTGAAATCGTGCTTAATATGATGAATCAAGATGGTGTGCGTAACGGTTACGATCTCGAACAATTAAACATGGTGCGTGAAGTGTGTCATGTTCCGCTTATCGCTTCAGGCGGCGCGGGTGAAATGGTGCACTTTGCCGACGTATACAAGAAAACAAACGTGGACGGTGCTTTAGCAGCATCGGTATTCCATAAGCAAATCATCAATATTGGTGAATTAAAAGAATATTTAGCACAACAAAAAATAGAGGTACGCCGATGAGCCAACAAGATTTTGCAACACGTATTGATTGGGAAAAAGTGGACGGTTTAGTACCTGCAATTATTCAAGACTTTAGTTCAAGCCAAGTATTGATGATGGGCTACATGAACCAAGAAGCACTGTCGAAAACATTAGAAACAGAGAAGGTGACGTTTTTCTCTCGCACTAAAAACTGTTTATGGACTAAAGGTGAAGAATCAGGCAATAGCTTAAATTTGGTTAATATCTCTTTAGATTGCGATAACGACACATTACTTATCAAAGTTAAACCTGTTGGTCCAACGTGCCACACAGGAACAACCACTTGTTGGGATGGCGATAAAACAGAAGAAAGCCAATTAGTTTGGCTTCATCAGCTGGAACAGCTACTTGCCGAGCGTAAGAATGCTGATCCTGACTCATCTTACACAGCAAGTCTCTACGCCCGTGGCACCAAGCGTATTTCGCAGAAAGTTGGCGAAGAAGGCGTTGAAGTCGCGCTTGCAGCGACGTCGGGTGACAAGGCGGAGCTAGTGTGTGAATCGGCAGATTTGATGTATCACTTGTTTGTTCTGCTTCAAGATCAAGGCTTGTCGTTTGATGATGTGATCAACAAGTTGAAAGAACGTCATAAGTAAGTCTATCGCCCTGAATGACTTAGATTCAAAGATAACGCCGATCATCTGATCGGCGTTTTTGTTGGAATTGAGAAACCAACCTCGTTATACTCAGCGCTTACTTTTAGGAGCGCCAATGTTCGATATCCTTTATCAAAATTCAGATTTTCTTATCATCAATAAACACCCTAATGTTAGCGTTCATAAAGATGATGGCGACACTTCATTATTAATCGAACTCGCTAAAGTAACTGGTGATAAACAGCTTTATCTTATTCATCGTTTAGACAAGATGACGTCAGGGTTGTTGCTTATTGGACGAAACCAATCAGCAGCCAGTGAGTTATCACAATTGTTTGCAAATCGTTTAGTTGAAAAATACTATTTAGCGATTGGCGATAAAAAGCCAAAGAAAAAACAAGGCTTAGTTATTGGTGATATGGAGCGTTCACGCCGTTCTTCATGGAAGCTAATAAATAGCAAAGAAAACCCTGCGATTACTCAGTTTTTTTCAACAGCAGCGCATGATGGCAACCGCTTGTTTTTATGCAAACCTCATACTGGCAAAACACATCAAATTCGAGTGGCTTTAAAAAGCGTAGGTTCTGGTATTTTAGGTGACTCGATTTATAGTTCATCAACGTCTGACCGCGGTTATTTACACGCTTATGCCTTACGATTTAGTTATCAAGGGCGAGCGTTTGAGTTTGTTGAATTACCAAAGCAAGGTACGGAATGGGAGAATGAAACCATTCAAGCAGGATTAACCCAATGGCAAGCGCCATGGACATTAACTTGGCCAGAGATTAAGAAGAAATAATGAAAGCAGAAGCATTAAACACGTTATTTACGCATCTTGAACAGCAACTGACTCAGCCATTAGGTGAACTACGCCGCTTATTTCACGGTCGTGGCCAATGCTTTGAAGGATTAGAGCAAATCACGGTAGATTGGCTGCAAGCGAAAGACTCTCAGGGGCAAGGCTCTCAAGGTCAACTAGTGGTGGCGTTATTTAAAGAGCAAGACCTTGAATTTGTAGAAGAGTTAGAAGCTAGACTAAAAGCATTTGCAGACTCAGAGTTATGGACGAATGCGAAAGGGTCTTCTATCTTATTGCAACATCGTTACCAAGAACTAGCGCCAACACAAGTGGTATGGGGAGACGAAAATACGTTTCCTGTCGTTGAAGAAAACGGTTTAAAGTACCAACTAGAGCTAAAAAAGAACCAGAATATGGGTATCTTTTTAGATATGCGTTATGGTCGTCAGTGGGTTCAAGCACATAGCGAAGGCAAGTCAGTATTAAACTTGTTCGCATACACATGTGGTTTCTCTGTGGCTGCGATTGCTGGTGGTGCCACTCAAGTGGTTAATCTTGATATGGCAAAAGCGTCATTAGGCCGTGGCCGCGATAATCATCGGCTAAATGAACACGATCTTTCTAAAGTAAAATTCTTAGGTCATGACATATTTAAGTCATGGGGAAAGATTAAGAAATTGGGTTTGTATGACTTGATCATTATTGATCCGCCAAGTTTTCAAAAAGGCAGCTTTGCGTTAACTAAAGATTATCAGAAGATCTTACGTCGCCTACCTGATTTGTTAACAGAAAATGGAGAGGTATTGGCGTGTGTGAATTCACCAGCAGTATCAACGGATTTCTTAATTGATGGTATGGCAGAAGAAGCACCAGAGTTGAAATATATTGAGCGTTTAGATAATCCACCTGAGTTTGCTGATATCAATCCTGAAAGTGGGTTAAAAGTGATGCGATTTACTCGCTAATTCATCTGAAACTGATGTTGTTTTAATTAAAAAATACCTTTTCATATTTCTATTGAGAAGGCATTTTAGTTTTAGATTATTTGTTTTCTGTTTGCTCTCGATCTAAACAAGACTGCTCATTCACGATAATGTTATTTTGTTGCTGACCTCGTGAGTTACGGATAATGTATTGATAGGTTACCCCCTTATCAATCACGGGGCGAACTTCATTGTCTTTACAGAAAGTAGTAATACTTTTTTCTATGACTTCTGTTGTACTGACTTTTCCATTTCCACTGTCTAAAAACATCATTTCAACAACGCCATGCTTTGCTTTTGCACGAAGTAGAGTCAGTGGACCTATCTCTAAAGGTAATACGCTGCTAAGAACGCTGGCTCTATAATCAGCAAGCATATCAATTTCTTTTTGCTGTTCATTAGAAGCACAACCAGAAAGTAGAATAAGACTGAATGCGGTGAATAGTATTTTTTTCATTTAAATTCTTAATATCAATTATGCAGGAAGTACTTTTTTAAATGGTTTTACAATTACGTTAGCGTAAACGCCAGCGTCGATGTAAGGATCATTATTTGCCCATTCTTGTGCTGACGCTAAAGAGTCAAAATCGGCAATAACAGTAGAACCTGTAAAACCAGCCTCACCAGGGTTTTCAGAATCGATAGCAGGCATTGGCCCTGCAACAAGTAAACGACCCTCGTTCTGTAATGTTGTTAAGCGTGCTAAATGTTGTTCACGAACGCTTAAACGACGCTCTAAACTGTTTTCAACATCTTGAGAGAATATGACATACCACATTATAGAATCCTTTTATTTTGGTGATAATTTGTATTTGATTTGAGATAGCTTACACCATAATAAAAAAAGCTCTGGTGTTAAACCAGAGCATTTTACAAATAAAGGTGATATTCCTCTATTTCTTACGCATTTTTGAGGATAGGACGAGGTTTTCCTTTAGCATCGATAGCAACATAATTAAAAGTGGCCTCACAAACTTGAAAGCGATCACCAATGCCATCTTCTTTGATTGGTTTTACCCATACTTCCAAATTAATCGACATTGAAGTTCGACCAATGTTAACGCATTCACCATAACAGCAAACGACATCGCCAACTTTTACTGGTTTCTTGAATGTGATGCTAGAGACAGAAACGGTAACAATACGACCACCAGATATTTCTTTTGCTAAAATGCCACCCGCTAAATCAAGCTGTGACATTATCCAACCGCCAAAGATGTCACCATTGGCATTCGTATCTGCAGGCATCGAAAGGGTACGTAAAAGAAGTTGGCCTTTAGGAACTTGGTCGGTATTTACTGAGGTGTTCAACATGATTTCCATACAACAAAAATGAAATTGTTAGAAGTCTATCACAAAATAGTAAATATAAAAAAACCGTGTTGTAAACAACACGGTTTAAAAGAGAGGGAGTAATAAAACTTACTCTTGTTCTTCTTTTTTCTCTTTTGGCATGTGTTTATAAACGTACATACCGGTAAGTAGGGTGTATATGAAAGTAAGTCCTAACAGACCAAATACTTTAAAGTTTACCCATACATCTAATGGCATTTCAAAAGCAACGTACAAGTTAGCAATAGAACATGCAGTGAAGAATAAAATCCATGCGTAGTTAATTTTATTCCATTTATCATCAGGTAAAGTCACTTCTTTACCAAGCATACCTTTAATAATAGGTCTGCCTAAAATTTGAGCAATAATTAAACCAGCAGCAAAAACAGCGTATACGATGGTTACTTTCCATTTTATGAAATTATCATCGTGTAAAAATATGGTCATGCCACCAAAAACTGTCACCATAATAAAGGTGATTAACTGCATTTTTTCTACTTTTTTGTACAGTACGTAAGTCAGTATTAATTGAACGGCTGTGGCTACGATAAGTGCACCTGTTGCTGTGTAGATATCGTACATTTTGTATAAAGCAAAAAAGATAATCAGTGGGATAAAATCTAAGATCTGTTTCATGTTTATATGTTGAGCCAATAATAAATTATGCAGCGAGTGTATCTAAAATTGAGAGGAGAGGGAATCGCTAAAAATTGCTTGTTACATTTTACTTATTATTTTATGACAAAGGCGATATTGAAGGGAGTATTTGAATTGAGATAAAGAGCCCGCTCTGAATTGGTTCAAGAAGCAGGCTTTTAGTCTTTTTGTGAAAAAACGTTACGCTTGTTGTTTCTCTGATGCCGTCTTTTCTACTGGAGAATCATCGACCATAGCGTCAACAATTACAGCACACGCTGCGTCACCTGTAATGTTCAGTGCAGTACGGATCATATCGAAAATACGATCTAATGCGAATAACAGTGGTAAGCCTTCAATCGGAATACCTGCCGCCAGTAATACGGCAACAACAAGAAATGATGGACCAGGAACACCGGCTTGACCAACGGCACCTAACGTTGAAGTGATTATGATAGCGACATAAGCACCGATAGATAAATCAATATTGAACAGCTGTGCAAAGAAGATAGCAACCAAGCCATAGTAAATTGCGTTACCAGACATGTTGATTGTTGCGCCTAATGGTAGAACAAATGAGGCGGTAGAGTTACGCACACCTAAGTCTTTCTCAACCGTTTCCATTGTCACGGGTAGTGTTGCCATTGAAGAAGCAGTTGATAGAGCAACGGCTTGTGGTTTCTTCATCGCAATCAGGAATTTTTTCGCTGATGTTTTGGTTAACAAACCAACCATTAGTGGGTAAGCAATAAAACCAAAGATAAAAATAGCGGCGATATAAACAAGGAATAGTTTAAACACAACCATCAATGCACCAAAACCAAACGTGCCTACGGCTTCGGCCATTAAGCCAAATACACCGATAGGAGCAATTATCATGACTTTGTTGATCATCCAAACCATAACATCAACAATTGAGTTCACGGCATTAAGCATTGGTTCACGACGTTTTTTTTCTAATTTAGAAAGACCAATACCAAAAAATAAGCAGAAAACGAGAATTTGTAAAATGTTAGCTTCATTTAGCGATTGGAATACGTTCGTTGGGATCATTCCAGTAATGGTTGCCCAGAAGGTTGGTAGTTCACCTTTGGCAGCATAAGCGGAAGAGAACATGCCTTCAACGCCAGAGACATCAATGCCTTTACCTGGTTCAAATATTTCACCCATGAATAAAGCCAGAGCAACAGCCAGAGCAGAAGTGATTCCGAAATAACTTAATGTCGTTAAGCCTACTTTGCCTGCGTTGCTGCTGTTTCCTAGGCCAGCCGCACCAGAGATCAGCGCAACAGCAACCAGTGGAATAACGAGCATTTTAATTAGGTTAATGAAAATAGTCCCTAATGGAGCGAACATTACGGCAGATTGACCCATGGTTGCACCGACAAGTGTACCAATGATCATAGCAATAACGACTTGAATACCGATATTGTTTAGAAGTCCTTTCTTATTTAGCACTTTCTTTACCTCTGTGTTGTGTTTGTTATAAAAGCTAATCAATAGCCCTTAAAATGTATCTATTCATTAGTTAAATATATTGGTTGCCGTTTTACACGCAATATTTACAACTAGCAACATTTTTATCGAATATAATCAAACTTATGGAGGTTATTGTGTCTTTATTGTTGATTTTTTATGCTTAAATCCGTTTTTTTGATTGTTTTTCTTTTCTTTTTCATTTTGATAATTAACGTAGTTATTTTTAATTGGGATTATTGAATTAAAAAAAAGGAGCTCAAAATGAGCTCCTTTAAATAATGAATAAGGTGTTTTGGTTATTTTTGTGTTGCTGCTTTCATGGCAGAAGTAAATGCCGTAAGTGCATTAAGTAACGCCGCTGGGTTCTCTTGATGTTGTTCAATGATTTTAACAGTTGCAGATCCTGAAATTGCGCCTGCTGCACCGGCTTTAATCGCTTCTTCTACTTGAGCAGGTTCCGATATACCAAAACCAAGAATCGCAGGAGGTGCATCAAATTGGTTTAAACGTGCTAATAATTGAGCAACAGGCATGCCCGCTTTAGTTTCAGCACCAGTAACGCCTGCACGAGAAAGAAGGTAAGTATAACCCCCACCAAGCTTAGCAACGGTTTCTAATGTTTCATCTGAGGCTGACGGAGGCGCAATGAAGATAGGGTGAACATTATGCTTAATTGCACTTGTTCTAAACTCTTCTGATTCATTGGTTGGAACATCAGCAATCAATACGGAATCTACACCAGCTTTCTGACATTTAGTATAGAAAGTATCAATGCCATTTGCGAAGACAAGATTGGCGTAAACTAATAGGCCAATTGGGGTTTCAGGATATTTAGCCCGGATTTTTGCGATTAAATCAAAACATACGATAGGCGTTGTTTTACTGTTTAATGCACGAATATTTGCACCTTGAATTGTTGGTCCATCAGCCAGAGGATCAGAGAATGGGATACCAAGTTCAAGTGCATCGGCACCTGCTTTTACTAAAGTATCCATGATTTCATAAGAAAGTTCTGGATTTGGATCGCCAATGGTTACAAAAGGAATAAATGCACCTTGGTTTTTTTCTGCTAATTTAGCAAATAGGGCTTGATAACGATCCATTAGATTTCTCCCTTTTCTTTTAGGATGTCATGAACGGTGAAAATGTCTTTATCACCACGACCAGATAGGTTTACCACTAATAGTTGTTCTTTTTCTGGTTCTGAATGTGCCATTTGTAATGCATAAGCAAGCGCATGAGAAGACTCCAGTGCTGGAATAATACCTTCGCCTTTTGCTAATGTTTGGAATGCTTCGAGTGCTTCATCATCGGTTACTGAGCCGTATTCAGCACGGCCAATCGAATTCAAGTGAGCGTGTTGTGGACCAACTGATGGAAAATCAAGACCCGCAGAAACAGAATAAGATTCTTCAATTTGACCGTGCTCATCTTGCATTAATGGCGCTTTCATACCAAAGAAAATACCGGTTTTTCCATGTTTTAATGGTGCTCCGTGTTGGTCGGTATCAATGCCTTTACCTGCCGGTTCGACACCAATTAGTCTTACATTCTCTTCTTTGATGAAATCCGCAAACATGCCTATTGCATTTGAGCCGCCACCGACACAAGCAATTACGGCATCAGGAAGGCGACCTTCACGAGCAAGGATTTGCATTTTAGTTTCTTCGCCAATCATGCGTTGGAATTCGCGAACGATGGTTGGGAATGGGTGAGGACCCGCAGCTGTGCCCAATAGGTAGTGGGCAGTTTCATACGTTGCAGACCAATCACGCAATGCTTCATTACAGGCATCTTTTAGTGTTGCTGAACCTGAATGAACGGGGATCACTTCTGCACCCATTAACTTCATTCTAAATACGTTAGGGCTTTGACGTTCTATGTCTTTAGCACCCATGTAAACGCGGCATTTTAAGCCAAGCAATGCGCAGGCAAGAGCCGTTGCTACACCGTGTTGACCTGCACCTGTTTCTGCGATGATTTCTTTTTTACCCATACGCAGTGCAAGTAGAGCTTGACCTAATACCTGGTTGGTTTTGTGCGCGCCACCGTGAAGTAAGTCTTCACGTTTTAGGTATAGCTTGGTTTTTGTGCCTTTTGTCAGATTTCGACAAAGCGTAAGGGCGGTAGGGCGACCTGCATATTCTTGCAACAGTGTCATGAACTCTGCACGGAAGTCTTCGTCTGCTTGAGCATCAATAAAGGCTTGTTCAAGTTGGTCAAGTGCAGGAACTAAAATTTGTGGTACGTATTGACCACCATATTCGCCGAAGTAGGCATCTAATTTCGCCATGATATTTTCCTTAATAATTTCGTAATGCGCTAAATACGGCGCTTAATTTTTTATGATCTTTTTTCCCTGGAGTCGTTTCTACTCCAGAGTTGAAATCGAGTCCAAAGCACCCTAATTGTGAGGCTGTTTTCGTATTTTCAAGGCTTAATCCACCGGCAAGAATGATGTTATTGTGTGGTAGTTTATTCCAATCAAAGCTAACACCAGTTCCTCCTGTTTGAGAACCAACCTTACAATCTACCAGTACTTTATCAGCAACACTTTGCGGAAGTGAAATGCTTTGGGCATCATCTGACACAGAAATAACATTCCACACTTGGCATGTTGTTGGTAATTGTTGTTTTAGTTCAGTAATGTAATCTTCGCTCTCATTTCCATGAAGTTGAATGACGGACAAAGATAAGTCATTTGCTGTTTTTACGATGTTTTTAAGCGTTTCATTTTGAAATACACCCACATAGTTTAATGTGGTGGCTTGGGTGATGGCTTTTGCTGTTTCAAGAGAAACAAACCGAGGTGATTTCTCAACAAAGATTAATCCACCATATACCGCACCTGCGTTATAGATAGCTTTCGCATCTTCTATTGACGTTAGGCCACAGACTTTGTTCTCCCCTAAAATAACTTTTCGTGCAGCAAGTTCTAGGTTTTCTTCCGACATTAATGAACTGCCAATCAAAAATCCTGTCGCGTGCTTTGCTAAGTCTTTCACTTGCTGATGGTTGTAAATCCCCGATTCAGAAATGATGGTTGTGCCTTTAGGGAGAAGAGGTGCTAATTCTTTGGTACGGTTTAAGTCGGTAGATAAATCACGAAGATTACGGTTATTAATACCAATAACCTGAGCTTCTAATGCCACTGCACGATGTAACTCTTCTTCATTACTGACTTCGGTTAAAATACCCATACTTAAAGAGTGGGCGACGGCCGCCAATTCACAGTATTGTTCATCATCAAGAACAGAAAGCATTAATAGAATTGCATCTGCGCCGTAGTGACGAGCTAAATAAACTTGATAAGTGTCAATCATGAAGTCTTTGCATAGAATTGGTTGATTGACTTGGTCACGAATGATTGGCAAGAAATCAAAACTGCCTTGGAAATACTTCTCATCGGTGAGTACTGAGATTGCACTGGCATGATTGTTATACACTGATGCGATGTAATTGAGATCAAAATCTTGACGGATCAACCCTTTAGATGGCGAGGCTTTTTTACATTCAAGAATGAATTCAGTGTTGCCTGTTTTTAATGCTTTGTAAAAGCTGCGATCAGATGCCGTTAAGCCATTTTTGAACGAATCAAGAGGTTGAGTTTCTTTGCGTTCGCTAACCCAAATGACCTTGTCCTTGACGATCTTCACAAGTACTTCTGCCATTTGTGTGTTTTCTACTGAGATATGCTCAGACAGTTGCTGTGTCATCTTCTCTATCCTCGTGCCGCTAATTGCTGAACTAATGTAAATGCTTTGCCAGAGTTCATTGCATCAATGGCTTTCTGTGCATTGGCTTTTAAATCTTCATGGCCAAATAAGCGCATTAATAACGATACATTTACGGCTATCGCACCTAATTGTGCATCAGTGCCTTTACCTGTCAAAATGTCAGTAATAATGGCTTTATTTTCTTCTGGTTCTCCCCCTTTAATCGCATCTAGGGGATGAGTTTCTAAGCCAAAATCTTCTGGGGTTAGTGTGTATTCTTTTATTTCGCCATTAATAATTTCTGCTACGGTTGTTGGACCGTGAATAGCTACTTCATCAAGACCAGAACCAAAGACAACTGCAGCGCGTTTCATGCCCATGTTAACCATGGTTTCAGCAATAGGGCGAACAAGGGATTCATCGTACACACCCATTAATTCGATGTTAGGACGAGCAGGGTTGATCAATGGACCTAGAATATTAAAGATGGTACGGGTTTTCATGGTTTGGCGAATTGGCATCGCGTGTCGAACACCACCGTGATAGTGCGGTGCAAATAAGAAGGCAACACCTAAGTCATCAACGGCTTTACGAGTGTCTTCTGCTGACATTGCTAAATTGATGCCGAACGAATCCAGTAAATCAGACGATCCTGACTTACTTGAAACGCCACGATTACCGTGTTTTGCAATTTTCAATCCACACGCGGCAGCAACAAATGCGGCCGTAGTAGAAATATTGATTGTGTTTGAGCCATCACCGCCAGTACCTACAATGTCCGCAAAGTCATAGTCAGGACGAGGAAATGGATTCGCGTTTTCAAGTAATGCCTTTGCGGCCCCAGCGATTTCATTTGGCGTTTCGCCTTTAATTTTTAAACACGTTAGCGCTGCGGTTAATAGGATTGGATCAAGTTCACCTTTGATGATGGCATCAAATAGGATTTGGCTCTCAGTTTCTGAAAGAGAAACTTGGCTGTATAGCTTATTAAAAATGGCTTCAATTTGAGTCATGAGAATATCCTTATTCTTTATTTTCTGAATGGGATTGAGTGATATCGAGTGCCCAATTCAAGGTATTAATTAAAAGTTGTTCGCCTTGCGTAGTGAGAATGGATTCGGGATGAAACTGAAACCCACACACTTTATCTTCTTCTTGAATGACCGCCATAACTAAATCGTCAACCGTTGCCGTTACTGTTAATTGCTTGGTCACTTTAGTGGCAACAAGAGAGTGGTAACGAGCAATAGAAAGTGGATTTGGTAATCCATCAAAAATGGCGTGTTGGTTATGTGTCATCATAGCTGATTTACCATGAACAATTTCACCCGCACCAGCGACAATGCCGTCGTACGCTTCAACGATGGCTTGATGACCAAGACAAATCCCTATCATCGGAACTTTGCCTTTTAAGCGCTGAATAACGTCAGGCATGCAACCTGCTTCTGATGGGGCACCAGGCCCCGGAGATAATACAACAACAGGGTTTTCTAATTTAGTGACCGCGTCTTCAAATGCTATCGCAGATAAACTGTTTCGATATATAGTTACAGGGTAACCAAGTGAGCGAAACTGATCGACAAGGTTGTAAGTAAAGGAGTCAAAATTATCCAGTAATACGATATGAGTCATTAGTTTTTCTCCTTTGCTTTCTGTGATGCAAGGTGCGCCTTTTGAATTGCAGAGATAACGGCTTGAGCTTTACCTCGTGTTTCATCTGCTTCAGCTTGTGGATGAGAATCATAAACGACCCCTGCACCGGCTTGAACTTGAGCTATGCCATCTTCAACATAAGCAGAGCGAATAACGATACAAGTATCCATGTGGCCATCACCCGTTAAGTAACCAACGGCACCACCATAAGTTCCTCGACGTGTTTTTTCTACATCACGGATTAATTGCATTGCTCGAATTTTAGGTGCGCCTGTTAAGGTTCCCATGTTCATACACGCTTGATAAGCATGAAGGGCATCAAGATCCCCTCGTAGCTGTCCAACAACACGAGAAACTAAATGCATTACGTGGCTGTAGCGATCGACTTTTAATAAATCAGCAACGTATCTTGTACCGGGGGCTGAAATTCGAGCTACGTCATTTCGAGCAAGATCCACCAACATCATGTGCTCTGCGTTTTCTTTGGTATCACAACGTAGTTCCAATTCAATACGGCTATCTAAGTCATAATTAATTGAACCATCGTTATTTTTCCCACGCTGGCGAGTCCCTGCTATTGGGTAAATTTCGACTTGATTGCTGTCTTTACAATATTTTAACGCAGACTCAGGGGAAGCCCCAAATAAAGTAAAATCACGATCTTGCAGGTAGAACATGTAAGGACTTGGGTTACCGATTTTTAATTCTCGGTAAGCAGAAAGCGGCGCAGGGCAAGGAAGCGTAAAGCGACGAGATGGAACTACCTGAAATACGTCTCCTCTAATAACGTATTCTTTTAAATCTAGAACCGTTTGACAAAAATCTTCATCAGAGACACTTGGAAGAGCTTCACAGCGATCTAATATTGGAGCAGCAGGCAAGGTGTGAGGTTCTGAACAAAAAACATTAATAGCTTCTAAACGAGTCGATATGTTTTGTTTGATCGTGGACTCTTTTGTAAATATAGAGCCTTGTACTGTCGATGTTTTTGTCTGATGGTCTATGACGAGTAAAGATTCTGCAATATAAAATAAGTAATCAGGACATTTGTTGGTTGTTTCTGCACTGCCTAGTTGTTCAAAATTTGCCACTAAGTCATAAGCAAATAAACCACCCAAAAAGAGTGCATTTGACGGTAATTCGGTCAAATCGAATTGGTTTTGGATAAAGCGTAATGCATCAAAAGAAGAAAGCTCTCTTAGGCGACTGTCTTCATCTAAATCTTGATTAATCTCTGGAAAATGAAGCTTCAGTACCGAGCTGGAAATTAAATCAACTAACGAAGAAGGAAGAGAAAGACTTAATGTTTTTAATAATGCTTCTCCGTTTTTCGTTAATGCTTCAAGAGTAACGATTTTATCGAAACAATGAATACGGACTGCTGCATCAATCAACATTAAGCTTTTTAGGTTTTGTTTTGAATCAACTTCAGCAGACTCAAGTAATAAGCTCATGGCTTGGTTTGCACACAGTGTCGAATACAATTCCGTTGGGTCGGAAACGTAGGGTACCTCAAGGCAAAGTAATTCTAACTGACCATCTTTTGAGTGTGATGATTGCATCATAGCCTCTCTGCTAATTCGTTGATCTTCTGTTAATTTCTTTTGTATTGGCATAGTCGCATATTTCACTGTTGTTGCCACTCTTTTGTTAAAACTTATGAGGGCTAAATTACTGAATGTTTACTATTTCATCGATGTTGTATTTTCTCTTTTACATTGTGCTTTAGGCATAAAAAAACCCGCTGAAAGGGCGGGTAGTTGTTTTTTATGTTGTATTTATAAAACCAAGCACAAAAACACTACCCTAAGTAGTGCCACCAACGTTGACCATTTGTCATTAATGTATTTAAGAACACTTGTTGTTTGGTGTGCTGTGGCATAAAGTACCTATATTAGAAATCATTATAAATAAACATAAGAAAGTGTTTAACTGCGTACTAGTAAACTAGTGCGAGGAATAAAAGTCAAGAATAATTATGAAAATAGACCTACATAGTCACACAACTGCGTCAGATGGACGCTTATCACCGACAGAATTAGTAGAAAGAGCGGTGAATTTTGATGTTAAAGTTTTTGCTATTACCGATCACGATACGGTTGCTGGTTTAGCTGAGGCCCATAAAGCGATAAAAGAGAAAGATCTTCCATTGCATTTAATTGATGGCATTGAGATCTCTACGCTGTGGAGCAATAAAGATATTCACGTCGTGGGGTTGAATTTAGATATTAATCATCCTGAATTGTTAGCGTTAATTGAGCAACAAGAAGCTCGCAGAATTGCGCGTGCAGAGAAAATGGCTGAGCGTCTAGAAAGAGCGGGTTATCCCGGTGCTCTGGAAGGGGCAAAAGCACTTGCTAACGGTGGGACTTTAACTCGTGCTCATTTTGGTAAATGGTTGGTTGATCAAGGTTACGCAAAAACCATGCAAGCGGTTTTTAAAAAATTCTTAACTCGAAACAATATTGGATATGTTCCACCAGAGTGGTGCTCTATTGAAGAAGCGGTTGAGGTAATACATAACGCAGGAGGGACGGCAATATTAGCCCACCCAGGCCGCTATAATTTAACTGCAAAATGGATTAAGCGTTTACTTGCTGCTTTTGTTGAAGCAAAAGGGGACGCGATGGAAGTCGCTTTACCACAGCAAGGGGTTCAAGAGCGCCGAGTACTTGCTGATTACGCGATTCATTTTGACTTATTAGTGTCACAAGGTTCGGATTTCCATTATCCATCCCCGTGGACCGAATTAGGCCGAAATTTATGGTTACCAGCAGGGGTTGTTCCTGTATGGCAAGATTGGGCTTTACCTACATTTGAATAGAAAAGTGAATTTAGAATAAAAAACTAAAATAAAACCACTGTTTATACTATTACCTGCGGAGCAGGAGGACTTATGAGTCAATTTTTTTATGTACACCCTGATAATCCACAAGCACGTTTAATTAGCCAAGCTGTTGCTATTATTCGTGATGGTGGTGTGATTATCTACCCTACAGACTCAGGCTATGCACTGGGTTGTCAGATTGAAAATAAACAAGCGTTAGAGCGAATTTGTCAGATCCGACGATTGGATGATAAGCATAACTTTACGCTGGTATGTCGCGATCTTTCTGAGTTGTCTATTTATGCTCGTGTAGATAACACTATGTTTCGTCTATTGAAAAATAATACACCAGGTGCATATACCTTTATCTTTAAAGGGACAAAAGAGGTGCCACGTCGCCTTATGAATCCAAAACGTAAGACGATTGGTATGCGTGTGCCTGACAATAAAATTGCTTTAGACTTACTTGAAGCTCTTGGTGAGCCATTAATGTCTACCACGTTAATCCTTCCTGGAAATGAAATGGCAGAAGCTGACCCAGAGGCCATCCGTGATCAATTGGAACATGCGGTTGATTTGATCATGAATGGTGGCTATTTAGGTGAGCAACCAACGACAGTGATTGATTTTAGCGATGATGATATCAAGATTGCGCGTGTTGGCGCTGGCGATCCTAGCCCGTTTGAATAAAGACGGCTGATATATCGTGAAGTAAATAGTCAACTGAGGTTGGCTATTTTTTTATGTGCATTACACCCACTTGTGCAGCGTTTGTATGAGTTGTAGTTTTGATATTGGTTTTGTCAGATAACCGTCCATAACTTGAGAGATACGCTGAATTTCATCGTGTCCGGATTCACCCGTTAACGCAATGATTGGTAAATTTGGGTAGGAGAGTTTTATTCTTTTTGCAGCATCAATACCATTCATTACTGGCATTCTAGAATCCATAAAAATAATATCCAATGGGTGATTCATCGCAATAGAAATGGCTTTTTCTCCATTTTCGGCTTGCAGGATATTCATATTATCTTGTGCTATAAATGTTTGGATTAACATTCGTTGCACTTTTTTATCATCGACAATAAGAATCGTTTTTATCGTATCCCCTGAATCGTATACATCAATTAAAGGCAATGCAGACTCATGATGCTCTTGCTGATTAATTAAAGAAGTGAGATCGCCTTCAATATAAGGAAAGCTAAGTACAAATTCAGTAAATTCCCCTTTCTTAGAATAACAGGCAATGTTTCCTTCAAAGGCATGCATTACTCGTAAGCAATAAGAGAGGCCTAAACCACTGCCGCCTTCTTTGTTATGAGTGAAAAAATCATCAAAAATATTAGGTAGAATATGAGAATCTATACCAGGGCCAGTATCTCTAAATATCACTTTATTTGAAGCGAACCCTTTTACTAAACGGATGGATATAGTGCTATTACATTCACTAAAGTAATGAACTGCGTTTCTTAATAAGTTAAATAATATAAAACTATATAGAGTGTCATTTAAGTTGAAAATAAAGTCTTGAGAAAGATCGATATTAATTCTTTTTTTCATGTCATCAGAATCAAAAGCGTATTCATCGACAATACGTTCGGTTAATAATGCCGCAGAGTAATGGGTAAATAATTCATCATTAATAGCCGTGTTTTTTGCTTCACTTAAAATGATATCAATTAACTGAGCGCCTCTTTGAATAGCTAAACTTCCTTGTCTCAGCTCATTATTAATCAACTCTTTATTTTCTTTATCTATGCTTGAGTGATGTTTAATGCGTTCAAAATGGTATTGTAACTGGGATAGTGGATTACGCATTTCATGAGCAATAGAGTTTGCAAGTGCTTGTGATTGAAGTACTTTTCGTTCACTTTCTATGTAGCCTTGAACTTTAGTTAAGACCCATTGAATGGCTGATATTTCTTCATTTGAAAAGGTAGAACCATCTCGTTTATTTGACGAAATTAATAAATGTGAGATGTGTTTATTTTCTCCAAAAATAGGCAAAATTAAAGCGGTCTTGCTTTCATTCATTTTCTCTTGTACTTGATGCAGACTAGAGTTGTCTTTTTCTGGAGCGTAATGAATTTGATAATCGAGCTCATCTTTTACTAGCGCTGAATGTATTTGGTTTAAATGAGGGATAAAAATATTGTAATTAGCATTTTTCCCAACTAATAAAAGATCTTCTTTTGGTGTATTTAATAATTCAGCCAGTTTTACCATTGCATTATTACTTGAAAATTTGAATTCTTCAGCAATGGCATAAATCTTTTCTACTGGTGTTTTTCTGTCTTTATATATAAGTAAACTAGATATTTTCTTGGTTTTTTTGAGTGATTTTTCCCAGAATAAACCTGTGAATACGATCAAGAAAATACTCATGTATAATAAATTTGATTCTGATGTGCCTTTATAAAGGTAAAATAAAGGCAGTAAATAAATAAGTGCATTTAAGGAATAAGATAATATCCAAAATGCAAGGTAACGAAGGCTATATAAACGATGATATAACAAGGTGTAACCTATTAATATAGCTTCAGTAATTGAAAGCGCAGGAGGAAGCCAAGCATATGAAAAGTCTTGCCAAATAATTGGAATGATAATTTGAGATATGATGGTTGAAATCATAAAAATAACAATTCCGAAGAGTAAATAAATGGATTTTTCTTTATTTAATCGAATTGTACTTTTTCTTAGTTTGAAAAAATTATAAAAAATTAATCCAATGAAAAGAAATGCATTGATAAAAAAGAAAGAAGCAAAAGGGCCAAAGTGAATAGTGAAAATGCCTTTCTCTACGATGGTCACTCCTGTAACTGTTTGGTTTGGAATTGTATTTATCGTGATTGCAAAGATAGTTTCAGCATAAAATAAAACGATTTGCCACGTTGCCATCTTTTTGTTCTTTCTTGTTGATGAGAGACGACATGAGAACAAAAATGCAAATGCAAAGGCAAAATAAGAGGCTAAGTTAGCAAGAATAGCCATCGTCGTGGCAACTCGTTCACTAAAATGAAGTAAAAGATTTGATTGGAAATAGTAATTTATTAGAACCCAAAAAACGATGAATATAGAATACCCTATATATGGATAGTAAATTTTAGGATCAACTTTCATCCGCTCTTTGAATAAAGAACGGATGAAAAAGGCTACCCATAATAAAATGAATACAGCGATAAATAGCAGTAATTTATCTTTTGGGAAGCCAATTAGCATTTATAAAACACTCATCTTTTGTTTAATTCCTTTCTTTTTCTAATGATATTAACATTGTAGGATTTGAAATTACATTGATCAAAAGCATGACTTGCATTATTTGTTAAGCAAATGCCTTTATAAGTGACTAAGCCTGTATGATTAATATCTTGAGAACTTGTAAATAAAAAAGGGGGCTTAGAATTGTTGACAGAATTCATTGCCTGATAAAAAAGTACCATTGCAGGTTGCTCTATGATGGAGAAAATCATATCACGTCCTGTATCGTATAGTGCATTAGCTAACCCTTTTTGTGCTAAGTACATATGATAGTTAATTTTTGATGTTTGACCACTAATAGTGAAACGAATTACACCACAAATACTTGTTTTGTCTTCTATTGAATGAAACATAGCATTCTCTAGTTCAGAAACGGAGACTAAAGATAAGTGCTTTTGAGTTGACGTTAATAGGGAGTCAAGTTTTGGAAAGTAGCTCGATATTGTATTGAACGAGTTTTCACTTACCCATTTATTACTTTGGAAAAAGTCATCAAAAAATAACCAGTCGTCTTTTTTTTTGTAAGACTCGATCAATGCTGAAGAGATAAGCATTGGAGCATGTGTATGATCCTCATATTGGTACAAAATAAAATGTTCTCCTTGCGATGAAAGTGCTAAGTGATTGAGCATTTCGTACCACTTGTGTTCTTTAATGAACGTTACAATGTTAATGAGAACAATGGCATCCGAAAGAAGAAGTGGGGCGTCACTGTATTCAGTTTGGAAATAACGCTGTTCTAGCGCAATATCAGAAACCAACTCGTAATGGTAATTCTCATTTATTGTATTTTTATGACTTGATTGATTCGTGGACACTGATTTTTTGTGTAAAGAGTGAGTTGAATGATGAATTATTTTGAATATTTCATATTCAGTTCTGCAGATAAGTAGGCAACCAAAAATCTTCATTGCTAATTGTTCGATAATAAAATAACTCTCAGGAAGAGAGGCACAAGGTTGTTTTCCTATAATTTCTGTTGCTTGTAGTGTATTGAAATTATGACCCAAGTTGCCAATATCAGTATGATGAAGGCGAGATAAAATAGTTGCTTCTCTTGTTGAAATTAAATGTTGTAGCAGATTGTAATTTTGAGTTCGGTGGCAATATTCATGAAGTTCTTTTATAAACTCATGTTGCAGGTTTTTTTTCGATTCTTTCACTTTCAGTTAGAGAATCGAAAGTTGATAATAAGTGTTTTAAGTTATTCATAGTAAATCCTTAATGATAGATAAGTTATTAAAAACACTGAGAAATAAGAGAATCTCAGTGATTTCAGTATAGCGAAATAAGTCAAAGGGTTTACGTGGTCGTTGCTCGCTTTTAAATAGAAATTAATATTTATTTTTTCTTAAATACTTACCGATTAGTGTCTCCTTATTGTATAATCGGCTTCCATAGAATTTTATAGTGATTGAGGGATAGAGTGATTTTCACTTAGGCCCTTGATTAACAAGAAAATAATTGACGCCTGTGAAGGCGACATAAGGTAAAAAATGAGCGAAAAATTACAGAAAGTATTAGCACGAGCTGGTCTTGGTTCTCGTCGTGAGTTAGAAACGATGATTCAAGCTGGTCGAGTTAGTATTGATGGTCAGAAAGCAAAATTAGGCGATCGCCTAGAAAACGTTGATGCAAGAATCCGCATCGATGGCCATGTAGTATCAGTAAAAGAATCTACTGATGTGATCTGTCGAGTGCTTGCTTACCACAAGCCTGAAGGCGAATTATGTACACGTCATGATCCAGAAGGTCGTCGTACTGTTTTTGACCGTTTACCAAAAATTAAAGATTCTCGTTGGGTATCTGTTGGTCGTCTGGATGCCAACACTGCGGGTTTATTGTTGTTTACAACAGATGGTGAACTTGCAAACCGTCTAATGCACCCAAGCCGCAAAGTTGAACGTGAATATATGTGTCGTATATTCGGTGACATTAACGACAAAATGGTTAAAAACCTAGTTACTGGTGTAAAACTAGAAGATGGTGAAGCTCGTTTTGAAGATGTAATGTACGCTGGTGGCGAAGGCATGAACCACACTTTCTATGTTGTGATTAATGAAGGTCGTAACCGTGAAGTTCGTCGTTTATGGGATTCACAAGGCGTAACAGTAAGTCGTCTAAAACGTGTACGTTACGGTGATATTTTCCTAGAGAAAGCATTACCACGTGGCGGTTGGATGGAACTTGAGCTTAAAGAAGTAAACTACTTGCGTGATATGGTTGAATTACCACACGAAAAAGAAAGTTTATTAGATGTAGATAAAGAATCACGTAAGCGTGCTAAATCTAAATCTCAAAAGATCCGCCGTGCAGTTAAGCGTCATGATGAGCGTACAACGGAAGATCGTAATACCGCTGGTGGTCGTCGTGGCCGTAATAACAAAAAGCCAGTCGGTGGTTCATTGCCAACAGCGAAGAAACCTACAAGCATTGAAAGTGCAAAACCTGCCGGTAAAGGCAAGCCAAAGGGCAAACCTTCAGCTAATGGTGCAAAACCGATCAGAACTAAGTTTTCACCAAATGGTAAAGCACCAAAGTCAGCACCAAGACAGCGTTAATTAACGCTTTCTCGATGAATTAAAAAAGGGTTGAAGCCACATGGTTTCAACCCTTTTTACTGTCTGGTGTAATCTATTATTGTTAGTACATCACACCAACTGATTATTTTGGTTGTGCATCAATGCACTGACCATTAACCGTGATACTCTCAGGAGCCATTAAGTAAACGTACAAAGGCATTAAGTCCTCTGGTGTTTTAAGTAAGCTAATGTCTTCAGCAGGAAAAGCCTGAGCACGCATACGGGTGTGAGTACCACCTGGATTTATAGCGTTCACTTTTACGTGAGTGCCTTCCATTTCATGCGCTAGTGTCTGCATCATTCCTTCAGTCGCAAATTTAGAGATAGCGTAAGCCCCCCAAAAAGCACGTCCTTGATGTCCGACCGTTGACGTCGTAAAAATAATGCGAGAGTCGTCGGATTTTTGTAAGACAGGCAGTAAAGCTTGAGTCATTAAGAATTGCGCTTTTACATTAATCTGCATTACTTCATCAAAAATAGATTCTTCAAATTGTTCGAAAGGACTAAGAATACCTAATAGACCAGCGTTATGAAGCAGTCCATCAAGTTTGCCAAATTGACTTTGAATGGTCTCTGCCATATCAATATAGTGCTGTTTTGTTGCGCCTTTTAGATCCAGAGGAATAATGGCGGGGGTAGGGTAGCCAGCGGTTTCAATTTCATCATAAACGGCTTCTAATTTAGCGACAGTTCTGCCTAATAAAATAACCGTAGCGCCGTGTTTTGCGTAACTTAATGCAGCTTGTTTACCAATACCATCTCCAGCACCAGTAACGAGAATTGTTTTATTTTTTAGTGCATTAGCTGAAACGTGATAGTTCACTTTGTCATCCTTGTATCTGAACGTTCATCTTGATGATCTTTATTACGTAAGCATCGCAATAAATTGATATAAAATGCGCGTTTAGTGCGATTTATTATCAATAAGATGAATTAACTTAGGGTTAAGTTAGGTACAATACACGAAACATAGTTAAGAGGGTATTACATTGGAATTTTTGTTTGATTACGGTCTCTTTTTAGCAAAGATAGCAACAGTGGTTGTTTCTATTATTGCCATTTTGGTGGCAGCTAAAGCCGTTAGTGGAAAATCGACTGGCGCAAAAGGTGAACTAGAAGTCACTAATCTGACTGAGCAATATAAAGAGACAGTGGCCGATTTAGAATATCATTTGTTTGATGACGCAGAATTAAAAGCGCGTGATAAAGCAGAAAAAAAAGCGGATAAAGAAGCCGAGAAAGCAAAACAGAAAGAAATAAAACAAGCCGCTAAAGCGGGAACATTAGAGCTTAAGCGTGATGCTCGTTTATTTGTTTTAGATTTTAAAGGCAGCATCGATGCAAAAGAAGTTGCGGGCCTTCGTGAAGAAGTGTCAGCAATTTTAGCGATTGCCGTAGAAGGGGATGAAGTGCTTCTTCGTCTTGAAAGTGGTGGGGGGATGGTTCATGGTTATGGCCTTGCTTCATCACAATTAGATCGTCTACGTGATGCGAATATTACGCTGACTATTTCAGTGGATAAAGTTGCCGCTTCAGGCGGTTATATGATGGCGTGTATCGGTGAGAAAATCATTGCTGCACCGTTCGCGATTGTGGGTTCTATTGGGGTTGTGGCGCAATTGCCTAACTTTAGTAAGTTGTTGAAAAGAAATGATATTGAATTCGAACAACTGACCGCAGGTGAATACAAACGTACGTTAACCATGTTTGGTGAAAATAGCGATAAAGCACGTGAGAAGTTTCAATTGGAATTGGAAGAAACACACGTGTTATTTAAAGACTTCATTCATGAACATCGTGCCGATCTTGATCTTGAAAAAGTGGCGACTGGTGAGCATTGGTTTGGAAAGCAAGCGCTAGAGTTAGGTCTCATTGATGCGATACAAACCTCTGATGATTATGTAACTCAAGCATGTAAAGATCGTGAAGTATTAGCGATTCATTATGTGCAGAAGAAAAAGTTGGGTGCAAAAATTGCGGGCATCGCAGGGCAGTCAGCAGAAAATGTCTTCATGCGTATGATCAATATTGGTCAACGACCGATTGTTTAAATTTTTAAGCGGTAGTAATTAACGAAAAAAGGCTGAATCATTCAGCCTTTTTTATTGCCAAATTTATCGACATTATTTAATGGTAAATTCTTTTGATAATTGGTGAGCTAAATATTTAAACATATTAAAAACAGCGGTGGTTTTTTCTGTTGGTAAGCCTTGGTCTGATAAAAAATACTCGCCTTTAAATACGAGTACTTCTTCTTTTTCTTCAACGCCAGTTGCACGCATACCTTCGAGGTAATTTTCGTGATCTTGAATGATTTGATTGGCGATTAACAGTAAATCAGCCTCAGAAATGGATTTTTTCACGCTCATAAGTCACTCATCGTTAATGATATAAAAGAGGGATTTTAAGCTGAATTTACCGAAATCACAATTGATGTACATCATCGTAGATAAAATTAAAAAGAGCGAGCAAATCTAACTTTATTGTGAGCAACAGCAAGGTATTGGACCAATATTTTTGAGCTAATTGTCAGTAAATGCTAATAGATGCGCAGCGTTATGATTGTATATATTGAGCAAAGTAATCGGCCATTACATTCTTTTAACAACTGTCCAAAGTGCGAGCGGTTAACATCAATTGTAAAAAAAGTGGTTGACGTGATGGCATACACCCTCAATAGTAATATATAGATAAAATCTCAATTTATAGCTGTGGATAATATTATTTTCGACAGTTTTGTATTTCAGCACGAGGGCGTTAGTGAGACATTATGGGTAAATCTCTAGTTATCGTGGAGTCACCAGCCAAAGCTAAAACTATTAACAAATACCTTGGCAAAGACTTCATCGTAAAATCCAGTGTAGGTCACGTTCGTGATTTGCCTATGGGTTCGACAAGCACCGGAAAGAAAACGGCGGCAGCGTCAACCAAAGGTATGAGTGTTGAAGATAAAGCACGCATTAAAAAAGAAAGAGACAAGAAGAACCTGATCAATAAAATGGGAATCGACCCATATAATGATTGGGCGGCGAATTACCAAATTCTTCCTGGCAAAGAAAAAGTCGTAGCAGAATTACAAAAACTGGCTGAAAATGCAGACACTATCTATCTCGCAACCGATTTAGACCGTGAAGGGGAAGCTATTGCGTGGCACCTTCGCGAGATCATCGGTGGTGATGATTCACGCTATAAACGAGTCGTTTTTAACGAAATTACAAAAAATGCGATTCAACAAGCGTTTGAAACTCCAGGCGAATTAAGTATGCCAGGGGTTAACGCACAGCAAGCACGTCGTTTCTTAGATCGTGTTGTAGGCTTCATGGCTTCTCCGCTATTGTGGAAAAAAGTGGCTCGTGGTTTGTCTGCTGGTCGTGTTCAATCGGTTGCCGTGAAAGTTTTGGTTGAGCGTGAGCGTGAAATTAACGCATTCATTCCGGAAGAGTTCTGGGATATCCATGCGGATACATTGACAGCGGGTAAAGAAAACTTCCGTTTGCAAGTAGCACAGCGTAATGGTTCGGTATTTAAACCACTGAATCAAGCGGATACAGAATCAGCGGTAAGTATTCTTGAAAAAGCGGAATACGAAGTTTGTAAACGTGAAGACCGCCCAACGAAAAGTAAGCCATCGGCACCTTATATCACGTCAACACTGCAACAAGCAGCAAGTACACGCTTAGGTTACGGTGTTAAAAAGACCATGATGCTAGCTCAGCGCCTCTATGAGGGCGGTTACATCACTTATATGCGTACTGACTCAACTAACTTGAGTAAAGAAGCTGTAGAGACGTTACGTGAGTTTATTGGTTCTGAGTATGGCGAGAGCTATTTACCGGCTGCTCCAATTATTTATGGAAGCAAAGAAGGCGCACAAGAAGCTCACGAAGCGATTCGTCCTTCTAGTGTGGATGTGAAAGTTGACGACCTGCAAGGTATGGAAGCGGACGCTCATAAACTTTACAATTTAATTTGGAATCAATTTGTGTCATGTCAAATGACGCCAGCCCAATATGATTCAACCACATTGAGCGTAAAAGCCGATGAATTCACCTTAAAAGCGAAAGGTCGTATCCTTAAGTTTGATGGTTGGACTCGTGTGCAACGTCCAATGGGTAAAAATGAAGATCAATTGCTTCCTGCCGTTCAACTTGGCGATAAGCTAAAACTAGAACAGCTTGATCCAAAACAACATTTTACTAAGCCACCAGCACGTTTCACAGAAGCAGCATTGGTTAAAGAACTTGAGAAAAAAGGCATTGGTCGTCCATCGACTTATGCATCTATTATCTCAACGATTCAAGACCGTGGCTACGTTCGTGTTGAAAGCCGTCGTTTCTATGCAGAAAAAATGGGCGAAATTGTTACTGACCGTCTAAATCAATCGTTTGATGATTTAATGGATTACGATTTTACTGCTCGCATGGAAGGCAATTTGGATAAGATTGCTGAAGGCAGCAAAGATTGGAAAGAAGTGCTAAATGCGTTCTTCCAAGACTTCACTGACGATATAGCAAAAGCTGAGCTTGATGAATCAGAAGGCGGCATGTCACCAAATAATATCGTAGAAACTGATATTAAATGTCCGACGTGTGACCGTAATATGGGTATTCGTACTGCATCAACTGGGGTATTCCTTGGTTGTTCAGGTTACGCATTACCGCCAAAAGAGCGCTGTAAGAAAACGATTAACTTAGGTAATGAAGAGGGCATTATAAATGTTCTTGAAGAAGACGTAGAAACGGCCGCATTACGTGCCAAAAAACGTTGTCCTAAGTGTGAAACAGCAATGGACCCTTACCTAATCGATCAAGATCGTAAACTGCACGTTTGTGGTAATAACCCGAACTGTGATGGTTATATTGTTGAGAAAGGTGAATTCCAACTTAAAGGCTATGATGGACCCATTGTTGAATGTGACAAATGTGGTTCTGATATGGAACTTAAGAACGGTCGCTTTGGTAAATACATGGATTGTACGAGTGAGACGTGTAAAAACACACGTAAGATCCTAAGAAATGGCGATGTTGCGCCACCAAAAGAAGATCCAGTACACCTTCCTGAATTGGAATGTGAAAAATCTGACGCGTACTTTGTATTGCGTGATGGTGCGTCTGGGTTATTCTTAGCGGCAAGTACCTTCCCTAAATCGCGTGAAACACGTGCGCCATTAGTGGAAGAGTTAGTTCGCTTTAAAGATCGCCTATCACCTAAGTTCTTATACTTAACGGAAGCGCCAACGCACGATCCAGACGGTAAACCAGCCGTAATTCGTTTTAGCCGTAAGACTAAAGAAAATTACGTTCGTACTGAAACTGATGGTAAGCCATCAGGTTGGACGGGGTTGTATCTTGATGGGAAATGGGCTGTTACCGATAAGCGTAAAAAGCCAAAAGCTGAGAAAGAGTCTTAATAATTAAGACATTATAATCAGAAATAGATAAATGAGAGCTGCAGATATGCGGCTCTTTTTTTATGATACCACTGTCACAAAATTTCATATTTATTCTTATTTCGAAATAATGATTGATCTAACACGTCATACCGAACGCGCGCTCAAGTAGATAATAATAGCCATCACCATTTATTGTTCTATGGAAGTCGGTAGCGTTATGCGTCAATACATGAAGTATTTAATCCCAACAATTATCCCTCTTATCATCCTTTTGATGCCATTGTCTGCTTTTCCTTTTGAAGGCATGACAGTTATTCAGCAACGGGTGATCGCTATTTTCTTACTCGCTGCATTATGTTGGGTATTTGAACCAATCCCTATTTACGCCACTTCCGTTGTTATCATTGTTTTAGAACTGCTAATGGTATCGGATAAAGGCCTTTTCATATTTAAATTTAATCAAGATGCGCCGCAATTTGGCGAGCTTCTTAATTACACCGACATCATGGCCACGTTTGCTAGCCCAATTATCATGTTGTTTTTAGGTGGATTCTTTCTGGCAATGGCCGCTACGAAATACCGTTTAGATGTTAACTTAGCCAGAGTATTGTTGAAGCCATTTGGAAAAGATCCAAAATTTGTCATGCTTGGTTTGATGTTGATTACGGGCATTTTCTCAATGTTCATGTCTAACACCGCAACTACCGCAATGATGTTATCTATCTTAACGCCTGTAATTGCCGTATTTGGACCTAAAGATCCAGGTCGTATTGCTTTTGCATTGTGTATTCCAATTGCGGCGAATATTGGTGGTATTGGTACTCCTATCGGAACACCACCTAATGCGATAGCGTTGAAATACTTAGTTGGAGATAATTTAATTACCTTTGGTGAGTGGATGGTCTTTGGTGTGCCATTTGTTATCGTCATGATGGCATTAGCATGGTTTTTAATTACCTACTTATACCCTGCAAAGCAGACGGTAATGAATTTAGACATTAAAGGTAAGTTCTTAAAAACACCGAAAGCGATTATGGTTTACATTACGTTTGCTGGAACGATCTTATTATGGTTAATGGGATCAAGTCATGGCATGAACTCTTATACGGTTGCTTTAATACCTGTGGCTATATTCTCAATAACAGGGATCATTAATAAAGAAGATCTTAAGAAAATTTCATGGGATGTTCTATGGTTAGTATCAGGGGGTATTGCACTTGGTTTGGCTTTGGATAAGACCGGTTTAGCGAAGTTAGTGGTTCATAGTATTCCATTTGATGCGTACTCACCTTATGTTGTTTTATTTGGTGCCGCCTTCCTGTGTTTAATTATGGCTAACTTTATGTCTCATACTGCGACAGCAAATTTATTAATGCCGATTATGGCGGCGCTAGGCACGTCTATGACGTCATTAACGCCATTGGGTGGGGAGCTTACTTTAATCTTAATTGTGACGTTTGCTGCGTCGTTAGGTATGTCGTTACCAATTAGTACGCCACCGAATGCATTAGCGCACGCAACAGGTAATGTCGAAAGCAGCCAAATGGCAAAAACGGGCGTTATATTGGGTGTTGTTGGTGTGTTATTGAGTTTTGTTATGGTGTGGGTTTTACATACAGTCGGACACATTGGTTAACTTATGAATCAAGCGAAATTACAGCGTATTATTGATGTTTATTTTAATCAACCTGAACGTAGAATCATGATTCCAGCAGGGGAGACGATACTGGTTCAGGGGGAGAATAATGAGCGTCTCTATTATGTTTGTTCAGGTGAGCTTGAGGGGTTTTATCTGGAAGAAGAGGCGACGCATTCCGTTAAGGTGTTCAGTGCATCAGAGGGGGCGTTTATTGGCGTACACAGTTTATTTTCTGAAACGTTCATTGCATCTTCAACCGTGATAAGTAAAACCGACAGCGAGTTAAGTTGGATAGATACCAATACCGTTGCTATTGATTTTGATCGCTATGGTCCATTAAGTGCACAATTTACTCCTGTTATCGTTAATGAGCTATCTCGCAGGCAGCGAAGGGCGACAAAAGAAGCGATTGAAAAAGAAAACGCATTACAAAAGTTATACACCGCAGAGCAAATGACAACGTTAGGTCAATTGGCAGCAGGCATTGCGCATGAATTAAATAATGCGGTTGGTGTATTAAGCAGTAAAACAGATCGGCTACAAAATATTATTTTAGAGCTGTTAGAAGAGATACACCCAGAAGCCAGTCAGTTTGTTGATCAGGGTTTATTACACGGACAAAATATCAGCTCCTCTGAAGTACGTATCAGAGGGCGAGAGTTAGAAAGTCACTATGGTTTTGATAGAGACACCGCACGTGAATTAGCAAGAGCGGTGCCTAGTGGTGAGTTATCTCATTATTGGTTAAATAGCCCAGAGCAAGCCATTCGTTATTGGAATATTGGCCGTGATTTGCATGACATGAGATTAGCGGCAAGACACTCTGTTGGTATTGTTCGTTCAGTTAAACAACTTGGTAGAACAGACATCGATACCGATGAACTACTGGATGTAAATGACAGCATTAATAAAGCGCTCGTGCTATTACAAAGTGATTTACGTCGAGTGTCAGTACATCTTAGTCCCGCCGCATTACCTATGATTAGAGCATCAGCTACCGAGCTTGTTCAAATTTGGGCTAATGTAATTAAAAATGCCAGTGATGCGATGGTTGATATTGACGAACCTGTTATTGAAATATCAACCCGTGTTTCAAACCGTTTTGTGCTGGTGACTATTGCGAATAATGGTCCTGAAATAGATGAAGCGACAAGACGGAAAATTTTTCAGCCTAACTTTACAACCAAAAAAGGCGGACTCTCTTTTGGATTGGGGTTGGGGCTCTCCATCGTAAAACGAATTATCAGTGGATACGGTGGATCTATTGCAGTAAAAAGCAATCAAGAGAAAACCATTTTTAGAATTAAATTGCCAGTCGAGGACGGTCATGGAAAAAATTAATCTGATTTGCGTAGACGATCAACGTGAAGTGTTGAGTGCGGTTCTGCAAGATTTAGCGCCATTGAAGTCATGGATTAACATTGAAGATTGTGAATCAGCATCTGAGGCGTTGGATTTAATGGAAGAGTTGGATAACGAAGGCGGGCATATTGCTCTTGTGTTATCTGATCATGTTATGCCGGGGAAAAGTGGCGTTGAGCTGTTAACTGAAATTTCTCAAGACTATCGTTTTTTAAGAACAAAGAAAGTGTTGTTAACCGGGCAGGCGACACATCAAGATACTATTACGGCAATTAACCGAGCACGTATTGAAAGTTACATTGAGAAACCGTGGAATGCGAGTGAGTTATTAGCGTTATCTCGACGTTTAATTACGGAGTATATTTTTGATAAAGGCTTGGAATATACCGATTATCAAGAGCATTTAGATCAACAAGTGGTACTTGCTCGTTTACGTTAATCGTATTTTAATGTGAGATATAAAAAACTCGCTTGCATTATCGTTACCTGCAAGCGAGTCAATTTATCGTTCAGAATAGGAAGGTAATTTCTTTAAATCAATTCATTACCTGATTTTTCATTGTGATGGAAATCGTTGATATTCCCCAATGTCGTTGATGCAATGTTATCAAGTGCTTCGTCAGTTAAGAAAGCTTGGTGTCCTGTAAACAACACGTTATGGCATGCTGATAAACGACGGAAAACGTCATCCGTAATAATGTCATTCGATTTGTCTTGGAAAAACAGCTCTTTTTCTTGGTCATAAACATCTAAACCAAGAGCGCCAATCTTACCGCTTTTAAGTGCTTCAATTGCGCTTGCTGAATTCAGTAACCCACCTCGACTGGTATTAATGATCATGACACCATCTTTCATTTTAGCGAAAGAATCGGTATCTAAAAGATGCGTGTTATCTGCAGTCAAAGGACAATGCAGAGTAATCACATCTGATTGAGCAAAAATATCGTCTAATGATGTGTACGTAATACCTAAATCAATCGCTACTTGGCTTGGGTAAGGGTCATAGCACAAAATGTTCATGCCAAGACCTTTCAAAATTCGCATTGTCGCTAAACCAATTTTACCAGAGCCAATGACGCCCGCCGTTTTACCAAAGAAGTTAAATCCAGTTAAGCCTTCTAGAGAGAAGTTAGCATCACGCGTGCGTTGATACGCTTTATGGAAACGACGATTCAAACACATCATCAGTCCAACGGCATGTTCTGCAATGGCTTCTGGAGAATAAGCAGGGACACGAACCACTTGTAAACCAAGGGCTTTTGCTGCATCTAGGTCAACCCGATCAAAACCTGCACAACGCATGGCAATTAATTTAGTGCCTTGAGAAGCCAGCTTTTTTAATACGGGAGCCGATAAGTCATCATTTACAAACGCACAAATAACGTCAGCGCCATCGGCAATAGGCGCTGTACTTTCGTTTAGTTGAAAGTTGAAATACTGACATTCGAACTGATACTTTTCATTGATACTATTAAATGAAGATTCGTCATAAGACTTAGTGCTAAACATCGCGATTTTCATATAATATCCTTACAAATAAATGGGTTATATTCATAGTGTCTACCTACACTTTACCACTATTTAGAATAAATATAAGAGAATAGATAAGGTGAAAATGCATCTCAGAACTATAATTGGTTGATATATGAACAGGTCTAGGCTATTTCGGGTGAAAATACATGAATAAATAGGGAGTTTAGCGATTGCGTTCTAGTAATTGATAATAGATATCATTTATCCTCACTGAACAATTAAATATAGGGTTCCTATTATGATGCAGAAAATTACTGACTGGTTATCCAGAGATCCAGATCCTAAAACTCGTGAAGAACTTCAACAGCTAGTTGATCAAAACAACACAGAAGAACTGACTGATCGTTTTCAATCTCGTCTACAGTTTGGTACTGCAGGGCTGAGAGGCATGGTAGGTGCTGGGCCAAATAGAATGAACCGCTTAGTGATACAAGAAACGGCAGCGGGTCTTGGCCACTATTTAATTGAACACATTACTGACGCGAAACAACGTGGTGTTGTGATTGGTTATGATGGACGTACAGATTCACAACAATTTGCTTATGATACTGCCAGTGTATTAACAGCATTAGGTGTCCGCGTTTATTTAACCAGTAAAGTCGCTGCAACGCCAATTGTCGCGTACGGGATTAAGCATTTTAATGCCGCAGGTGCCGTGGTGGTTACGGCGAGTCATAATCCACCAGAATATAATGGGTTTAAAGTGTATTGGGAAAATGGCGCACAAATTATTCCCCCGCATGACTCTGGTATCGCAAGTGACATTGATACGGTTTCTGTAAAACCCATTCCATATTTGTCATTAGATGACGCGAAAGAACAAGGGCTACTGATCTGGCTAGAAGATGATTACTACCAAAGTTATCGTCATACCATGAATAACAATCCACTGTTATCTAATCATACAAACCCATCTGCGATTTCAATCGCTTATACAGCGATGCATGGTGTGGGTGCTGATATGGCAGAAACCTTGTTGCGTGATGCTGGATTTAACCATGTGTACAGCGTACCAGAGCAAAGAGAACCAGACGGAATATTCCCAACGGTAAACTTCCCCAATCCAGAAGAAAAGGGGGCGATGGATATGGTGATTGCACTAGCGCAGTCTGTAAATGCAGAGTTGGCTTGTGCCAATGATCCTGATGCCGACCGCTTTGCATTAGCGGCCAGAAAAGCCGATGGTACTTATCAAATGCTAACGGGTGATCAAGTTGGTATTTTGTTTGGTCATTATTTATTGAATCACACTGACGCGAGTAAACAACTTGTAGGCAATACGATAGTGTCTTCGACATTGTTGAAAAAAATTGCCGAATCGATGGGGGCGGAATACTTTCAAACCCTAACTGGTTTTAAATGGTTGACGAATGTAGCCATGCAAAAACAGAGTGAAGAAAAGCAATTTTTATTTGCTTATGAAGAAGCTCTTGGCTACACCGTAGGCAGTAAAGTATGGGATAAAGATGGTTTGTCTGCTCTGGTTGCCTTTGCTCAATTGGCGGCCGAGTTATCGACTCAGGGTAAAACTGTTTGGGATCAGTTAGAAGCGATTTACCGCCAGCACGGTGTATATGTTAATGCCCAACGCAGTATTGCATTGGCGCCAAACTCGCCGTCTATTGGTGACAAGCTTCGAGCTAATCCACCGAAAGAAATTGCCGGTTTTACTGTGGTGGTTACTGACGATCTTAACGCGTCATTAAGGGTCATGGCTGATGGAACAACAGACGTTATTGACTTACCAGCTAGTGATGTTGTTATTTATCATCTAGATAATGGGGCTCGTATCATTGTCCGTCCATCAGGCACTGAACCTAAACTGAAATGTTACTATGAAGTCGTACAAGCTTTTTCAGAAGGGGATGATTATCTTGCCGTTCAAGAAAAAGCGAATGCAGCCATGTCTCATTTAATTGCAGAGCATCAAAAAAGTCTATAAATACATCTACTGTATCTATTTCTTAAATCATTAATGGCCTCAAATTATATTTGAGGCCATTTTTTATGTGATAAATAACGGATTTTATTCCCCTAATATAAGCATAATTACGCCCGTTATATTATTTGTGTGATTTATATATCTTATTTTTTGACTTGTCACTTGAATGTTTGGCAACGTATCACAAATTGATTTTGATGCTTCAAAAATCCAGTAAATGGTCTAAATATCAACTTACTATATGGTTGTTTAATACTTAATATCTCTGTGTTAATTAAATCCATGTTGAATTTAATTAACATGTTTTAATAGTATCGAGCGGCGTTTTTTAGTGCTCTTTATTGTTGAGATAAATACCAACGTGATAATTAAGCATGTCAGGTAATGTCGTAGAAATAAGGTCATTTTTTAAGAGAAAGGCGTATTTCATATTCGTTCCTATTTGCTAAATATCTAGAGAATACAACGACACAGTAGCGTGTCAGTGTCATTTCACTATAAGTAATGAAGGACTCATATGAAGTTTAAACGATCTTTTCTCGCATTTGCTATCGCTTTTGGTCTCACCGGTTGTGGTGATGAAACTGTGAATCACATTACTAATGCTGATCCCCATGTACCTTCTGTCACGATTCCACCGGTTTCTGGTGTTGCTAAATATGTAAATCCTTTTATTGGCACTGGCGCGGATGGTCACACTTTCCCTGGTGCAGTATATCCTTCAGGTATGGTTCAATTATCACCTGATACTGAAATGGATGGTTGGGGGTCAGCTGCGGGTTATTTTGACCATGGTAAATTAATAGATATTCCAGTGTATGGTTTTTCTCATACGCATTTATCGGGTACGGGTATTACGGATTTAGGTGATGTTCTTGTACTTCCGTTTATAGATAAATCGAGTGCAACGTTTAATACATTTAATAAGAAAAATGAAGTGGCTCAAGCGGGTTATTATTCTGTTGAACTTAATAATGGTGAAATAAAAGCAGAGTTAACAACATCACCTCGTGTTGGTTATCATCGTTATACTTTTAAAGATGGAAACACCCCTTTTATTAAGTTGGATCTTGATCATACCTTAAATAAATCGTGGGGAAATAGAACGACCATTGGCGATATTGAAATTGTGGATGAATACACGATCCACGGTAAACGAAGTTCTGATGGTTGGGCTAATAATCAGCATATTTATTTTTATGCAAAATTTAGTCAGCCAATCATTAAAGCAACCGCTCTGGTTGATGATGTTGAAATTGAAATCGCGCTTAAAAGTGACGTAAGTATCGAAGCGATTCATACCATTGCTTATTTAGAGTTTGCGAAATCAAATAAACCCGTTGAAATGAAAGTGGCTATTTCACCGGTTAGTGTTGAGGGTGCGCAAGGTAATTTAGACACTGAAATTCCTCATTGGGATTTTGCTAAAGTTCGTAATACGTCTTTAAATGCTTGGAACCAAGAATTAAGCAAAATAAAAGTTGAAGGCGGCACCGAAGAACAACGTGAGATTTTTTATACCTCGCTTTACCACGCATCAATTGCACCAATGATTTTCCAAGATGCTGATGGTAAATATCGCGCAATGCGTACTCAGGAAATTAAAGACGCAGGGGAAACGCCAAATTATTCTATTTACTCTATGTGGGATACGTTCCGTGCATTCCACCCATTGCAGACCATCATTAATCCACAGCGAGCAGAAGAATACGCGAATGATTTAATTCGTAAATATGAAGATGGTGGCATTCTTCCTAAGTGGGAATTGCATGGTCACTATACGGGCACGATGATTGGTTTCCCTGCGATTTCTATTATTGCTGATGCGATGGCGAAAGGCCTTAATGTTGATCCTGAAAAAGCAAAAGAAGCCGCTGAATTTACGGCTCGTTACCAAGAGAAAGCACAGTTCGTTAACGCAGGCTGGACAGAAGATCAGAACTTAGGTGCCGCGAACGTAGTGCAAGTAAAAGTGTATGAAGAAAATGGGTTTGTACATCATGGTTATTGGAACTCGGCTTCTTACACATTAGAGTTTGCTTATGGTGACTGGGCAATGTCTGAAATTGCTCGTATGAGTGGTGATGTTGCACTTCAAGACGAGTTTATTGCTCGTGCTGATAACTGGAAAAACCATTGGGATGAGGAAACTGGATTTTTACGTCCAAAAAACCATCCAGAAAGTACTCGTCCAGAAAAACCCGCCTCAGAGTTTAACCATCCAATTGCTAATTGTGGACTGGATAATGGGGTTGAAAAGTGCATATTCGAACCATTTGATCCCTATTATGTAGACGAGTTCGCCTTTACTGAAGGTAACGCATGGCAATGGAAGTTCCAGCCGATGCATGACTTTGAAGGGCTAAAAGAAGCCATCTATCAAGCCGATATTACAAAAGGGAAAGAGACCTCACCGGAGAAGGCGTTCCGTGAAGATCTTGATGAACTTTTTAATGCAAGCTCTGCAAATACGGGCGAAGAACTGCCAGATCTAACAGGGTATGTTGGTCAATATATGCATGGTAACGAGCCATCACACCATATTCCTTATCTATACAACATGACTGATGAGCCTTGGAAAACACAAGAGTACTTAGACCGTATCATGAGTGAAATGTATTCAGCAACGCCAACCGGAATTGTTGGTAATGAAGATGTTGGCCAAATGTCCTCGTGGTACATCATGTCAGCGATGGGGTTCTATCAAGTGACTCCTGTTGATCCAACTTACAGCATTGGACGCCCACTATTTGATAAAGCAGTATTGGCAGTCAAAGGAGGGGAGTTCACGGTTACCGCGGATAACAACAGTCCGCATAATAAATTTGTTAAATCGGTCACGATCAACGGCCAACCACTGACTGATTTTTCATTCGCACACAGTGATATAAAAGCCGGTGGTAATTTGCATTTTGTGATGACTGGCGATAAAAAAGAAGCAATGAAAGCGAATCTAAAATAACCCTACACTGGTGCTGTTTATGCAGCGCCAGTGACTTTTTTAAGTATAAGGATTTACATGAAATTTAAACTCTCTTTCTTAACATTCGCTGTGGTTTTCGGTCTTATTGGATGCGGTGACGAAACCGTGAATAATGTTTATTCTGAAGCCAATGATTCTGATAACCCAATCACATTGCCATTTCCAGCGCTTGAAGGGAACGTCGCTTACATTAATCCATTTATAGGCACAGGCTTTAATGGTCATACTTTTGCCGGTGCTGTTGTACCAGAAGGCATGGTGCAATTATCTCCAGATACTGAATTAGTCGGATGGCATTCTGCGTCAGGATACCATTATGATAAAGATACATTATTCGGCTTTTCTCACACTCATATTAGCGGTGCGGGAATGGGAGGGCTTGGTGATATTCAATTCCTTCCATTCACAGAGGAGAATCAAAAGTACATTGATGAATCCGATGATTATCGTAAGGCAAAATTTGTTAAGTTAGATAAAACAACAGAGGTCGCTGAAGCGGGTTATTATTCTGTAGAAATCGCCGACAATGGAATTAAAGCAGAACTTACCGCGTCTGAACGAGTTGGCTTTCACCGTTATACTTACCCTAAAGGCGAAGCCATGAAGCTTAAGATAGATTTAAACTCTATCTTAAATTCTGATTGGGGTTCAACCTCTCTTCGTAATCAATTGCAGATAAGTAACGACGGCTACACGATTACGGGCGAAAAAGATTCGGCGAACTTTTCTGGTTGGGCGAAGAATCAAAAAGTATTTTTCCATGCCACTTTCGATAAGAAAATTAAAGACGTTTATCTATTAGCTGGTGGCGTTAAAGTAAATGGTTTGATTGCGGAGCACCGTTCTGAGCTGATTTACAACGATGAAGGTGTTGCAATTAAGCGAACAAAAGCCGATGTAACTGCCTATATAGAATTTGAATCTGGTGACAGTCAAGAATTGAACGCACAAGTGGCTATTTCTGGCGTGAGTGCTGAAGGTGCGAAAGGGAATCACGATGCAGAGGCTTATACGGAAGGTAAGTTAACGCCATTTGATCTTGCCCGAGGTAATGCGGTTAAAAAATGGAGCAAAGCGTTAAACTTCTTTATTAAAGGCGGAACCGAAGAAGAAAAAGAGATTTTCTATACGGCATTGTACCACACTAAAATTGCCCCAATCGTATATCAAGACGTAGATAATAGCTTCCGAGGAATGGGGGTTGGTTCTATGCGTAATGGGGAGGGGGAATACCGAATTACTTATGGAACCGCCACTGACGAAAAGCCTAATTTTACGGTCTATTCTTTATGGGATACCTTCCGTGCGCTGCATCCTTTAAAAACGATTACAGAGCCGACCCGAGCGGTTCAATACGCGAAGAACTTAGTTCAAAAGCAAATGGAAAGTGGCTTGCTACCTAAATGGGAGCATATGGGTGACGAAACTGGAACAATGGTAGGTTATCCTGCGGTTGCTGTTATTGCTGATGCCATGACTAAGTACCCAGAAGAATTCTCGCAAGAAGAGAGGGTTCAAGCTCTGAATGCGGCTATCGCTTCGTCAACGTATAAGCCTGAAGAGTTTTCGGAGTGGGATAAACAAGTTCTTGATAAAACATTAACCACACACGTTAAATACATTGAAGACCCCGCGTTTGGCTTTGCTCCTGCTATTCAAAGAGATGCAGAAGGTAATGCGGTGGACCCCGATTACACAATCGAATCCGTATCTTATGGGTTAGAGAATGCTTACTATGATTGGTGTATTTCGCAGATTGCAGAGATGGTGGGGGATGAGGAAAATGCCGCTCTTTATTTAGATCGCGCCGCATTATTTAAACGATATTTTGATAACAATCCAGACAAATACGCTTCAGAAGGTGTGACAGGATTTATGCGCCCAGTAATGGCAACGGGTGATTTTATGACCCCTTTTGACCCGTATGGCACAGCGCATGAAACGGGGAATTATACCGAAGGTAATGCATGGCAGTGGACGTGGTTTGCCCCTCACGATATTGATGGATTAAAAGAGATAATGGGCGGGGACAAAGCGTTTCTAACAAACTTAGATGCCACGTTTTTAGCGAAACCTTCAGGCCAAGAAACGGCCGATATGTCGGGGTTAATTGGTCAAGTTGCTTTTGGTAATGAGCCGTCACACCATATTCCTTACTTATATAATTGGACTTCAGAGCCCTGGAAAACACAAGAAGTCGTTGATTACATTCTTGATGAAATGTATCACGCGACACCTGAAGGTATTGTTGGTAATGAAGACGTCGGCTCAATGTCAGCTTGGTACGTGATGTCTGCAATGGGTTTTTACCAAGTGAATGGCGCGGCACCTATCTACACTGTTGGACGTCCATTATTTGATGAGATTCGTCTTCCTGTTAAAAATGGGTTCTTTACGGTAAGAGCCGCGAATAACGCGGATGAAAATATGTATATCAAATCGGTCACGATTAACGGAAAGCAACTTGAAAGCGGTTTATTCTTTGAGCATAAAGAATTTAAAGCGGGTGGTGATTTAAGTTTTGTCATGACAGGGGATAAAAATGAAGCAATGAAACCTCAAGTGAAGTCATAAACAGTCACTCCTAGGTTTCTGGGCGGTGATGAAGTTGTCGAGGCGTTCGCTTCAAGATATATGAGTTATTAGATCTAAAGCGGTAGGTATAAGCTTACCGTTTTTTTATTATCAGCTTAAAAATTTACCAACTCAAAAGGTAATTATGTAAATTCCTGTCTGTGTTTTAGAACGGTTCTGTGAGTCACTTCAAATCGGTTATGTTATCGCTTTCATATTATCGAGTCAGGTTATTGGTACTCAATAATGCGGAAACAGTTAATTAACGGGACTCTATAATGAAACAGATAAAACCTCTTTTATTTCCTATTGGGCTACTGCTATTAGGTAATTCCTTTTCTGCACTTGCAGAGATAAAAACCGTCACACTACTGAGCACGAATGATATTGAAAGTGTTTATGAACCAGTTGATGCCTTTTGGAATGATGACATCAAGAAAATTGGTGGGATCCCATACATGGCAACGTTAATTAAAAACGTTAGAGCAGAAGAAGAACTAAGCTTTTTATTTGATGCAGGGGATATTTATACAGGCTCATTATCTAAAAAAACAAAGGGGAAATTGTCTTTTGATCTTTATAGCTCAATGGGGTACGACGCAATTACACTCGGCAATCATGAGTTTGAATATGGTTGGCAATCACTAAAAGAAACCATGCCACGAGCGAATTTCCCAGTACTTAATGCGAATATTATGTTTGAAGAAGGGGAAAGCCCATTTGCAGAACCTTACACAATTATTGAACGTGATGGTGTGCGAATTGGCGTGATTGGTGTGATGGGGATTGATGCTTTTTACAATACGATGTGGAAGGGAAATCGAAAAGGGTTAACCATTAATGACCCAATAAAAACAACGCAATATTGGGTAGATAAAATTCATGATGATGTTGATATGGTGGTGGTATTAACGCATCAAAATAAAACGGCCCCAATGCAAACCGATAAAGAAGCGGATGCAGAAGTACAGCGTGGTTTTGATGAAGATTTCGAGATGGCAGGTAAATTAAACAATGTGGATGTTATTTTTGGTGGGCATTCAGATCATGGATTATGGAACCCCGTTGTTCATCCAAAAACAGGTACGGTGATCAGTCTTACTTTTGGTCAAGGTAAATACCTTGGTTATACTCAATTTACTGTAGATACCGAGAAACATGACGTTAAATTTATCGACGGAAAACTTATACCTGTTGAGTCAGAAAAACTAAAGCGTGATGCAAAAACAAGTGCTCTGATTGAAACGGCACGTCAACAATTCCCTGATCTTGCTGAAAAAATAGCAACCATTGATGAAACGGCTTATCGTCGTTATTATCGTGAAGCAAATGTGGGTAATTTAGTGTCTGATATTATGCGTTCAGCGGGTAATGCCGATATAGGAATGATAAGTTCAGGCAGTATTCGCGTTGATCTTAACAAAGGTGATATTACAAAAGAAAATGTAATGGACTTATTCCCGTTCACTGACAAATTATCGGTGGTATCGCTGAGTGGAAAACAAGTGAAAGAATTGGTTGAATACAGTTATTCATTACCTTATGGTTTAGCTCAATTCTCCGGTATTAATGCAACGTATGATAGTACAAAATCTGCGGGGGAGCGTTTGTTAACGTTAAAAATTAACAACCAAAAAGTGAATGACACTCGACAATACAGCGTTGCAACGTATTCTTTTGCTGCCAGTGGTGGTGATGGCTATACTGTTTTTGAAAAAGGTACGCTAGTGTCAGAGGGAGAGTCAGTAACTCAAGTCTTAATTGATGGTATTAAAGCGAAAAAAAGCATTAAAGTACCTAAACTTGGCCGTCAAATTGATGTAAGCCTTACTCGTTAATAATACTCATACTTAGTGGATAATGATGACATCAATTTTTCGTCAAGAATATAATGGTTGTAAATCTTATGGGTGCGCTAATTGTGGTGAATCAGATTTATCACGTTACCATCGTTCTAATCGATTAGGCTATGAAGCTTATCATTGTCCACTTTGTGGTGCTTATCCGCCGGTACTGTTGAATTTTCCTATTCTGGAATTAGCAGATCAAATAACAAAAGATAAAACTAAAACCCAATCGATACTTTTTTGCCGATGTGATTATCAGCCATCGTTTAATTGGCGTAAGTATGGAAAAACGAAAATAGGGACTCAAAAGGTTCAATGTAAACAATGCGGTTCAGTGGATTCGTTAATAAATTCTGATAAGGTTTCTCGTCGTTTACAGCCTTTATGGCGTGGAATAATCAATGGGATTTCTCCACATTTATTACGACAAGAAATACAAAGTAACCCGAAGACTTTCTATCAACAAATCGATGAATTAGTCGATGTATTACATCAAGTGAGTCAGTTACTAGAAATAATGTGGTTGAAAAAAAACACTTCAATAATCTTACAAACGAACAGTCATCATCTTGAATGTCGTTCAGGGTTTCTACGTAAAAAAGTTCCTCAAAAACACACCCGGCTTTGGTGCTTAAATTCAATCATTGCAAGCAACGGCTATCATCTATTATTTAATGACAATCTACTGATTAATAATGACACGGGAGAAATAGAAAAACGAGAAGAGTGTCGTTACAAAATAGAAAAAAAAGAGTTGTCAGTTGTTAAAAATGACAACGTGTTGCTGACGGCTGAAATGACTTACAGTACGATTTTAGCAAGAAGCCAGTTTGACCAACTTGGTTATTGTGACGCAATTTATGCTCAATCGAGTGAGGGAACCTTGGTTAGACCTGTGTATTCTGCGCATGCACATATGCAAACCTTACGACAAATCATCCCTTTTACTACCTCTATTACCTGTGTTTTAGAGCATGAAAGTTTTATTCGAGGTGCAGCAATTACGACGCTGAGTTCTGAGGTAAAAAAAGGGCAGTCTAACTTGTACTATTCCCATATTTATGAATGGCCAGATCCCATTCAGCTACCAGAAAAAATTCATGATGTTGTTTTAGGTAAGCCACTAAGTTGGTGGGGCGAAACATGGCATTGTTTTAATCATCAATACAATGATAAGACGTGGTCAATTGCGGTGGGATCATTAACAAAAAAGAAAGAAGATAAGGTGGATGGTTTGATTGCTTTATTTCCAACACACCCTGATTGGAATCAATTATTTTGGGATGGTTTTCATTCATGGATCTCAAATGAGAGTACAAGAAAAATAAGTCATCGTTATTTAATGCAGTGGGTAAAAGTGTATCGATTCTTATATAACTTTATAGAGGTAGGGAACCGTTTGAATACCAATTTATCCTTGAATATGGAATCGATAGAGGAGTTGGTTACTTTTTTAAATAACTCAGCAATAGAGAGTCGAAATGAAAAAAGCCAGTAATCAGTTACTGGCTTTTTTCATTATTACGCGATGAAGAACGTGCTCAACATCCATAAGGCGAGAATAATAAATATTCCTCCCATGAATTTGTGTTGATACGTTCTAAACTTTATGTTGTTAATTAATGATTTACCAAGGCTACCGACTAAAGCAACCAAAAGTAAATTGAATAGCAGGCCAAGTACATTCAGTAATAAGCCAAGTGCTAGCATTTGCTCACCAGATGTTGCGGCAATATTCGTTGAAACAAACTGTGGTAAAAACATCACAAAGAAAACCAATGCTTTAGGGTTCAGTAAATTACTGACTAAAGCTCGTTGGTAAAAAGTGGTCGCCATTTTTGAACTATCAGCAAGTTCTGGTGCTTCATCAGCCTCAGCCCGAATGCAATCCCAACCCATTTTTAATAAATATATGCCACCTAATAGATGCAGGGCTTTCAATGCGAGCGGGCTCATTGCAATTAAGGCTGAAACGCCTAAAGCGGCAAGCAGCGTTAAGATGATGCCAGATGTAGCATTCCCCAAGCTAGCAAATAAGCCAACCTTACGGCCATAGCTCATGATTGAGCTTGCAATTAATAACATGTCTGGGCCCGGCAGTAATAAAAGGGCAATTACTGCAGTCAAATAAACTGGAAGAATAGATATATCAATCATTATTATATTTTGAATTATAAATTAAGAGGCGAATTTTATAGTAGTAGGAAGGCAAGATCCACGATTAAAAAGTCGCTGAATAATATAAGCGCGATATATTAAAAAACATAGTTTTTATTGTTAATAAAATTGAATGTTCGATAATGCGCAATTTTGTACAAAAGAAATGGGAGGCCTTGCTATATACTCCAATAAATAGGGATAAATGTGTTTATGATGAATGATGAGAAAGTAAAAAAGGAAATAGCACACTACCAAATAACAGAAGAACTTGGTGGGCTTGAAATATTAAATGCTGATTATGAAAAGCAGACTTTCTCACGTCACAGCCATGAAGGATATACGATTGGTGTTATTGAACGTGGTGCTCAACACTTCTATCGGACTGGTGGTAATCATACCGCACCGCAAGACAGTATTATCTTAATTAATGCGGATGATATACATAGCGGTCATTCTGCTACTGATGGAGGGTGGGGTTATAAGGCGATGTATCCTTTGCCTGAGCAATTAGAAAGTTTAAGCAGAGAATTGAGCTATGGACAAGTTGGATCTCCATATTTTCCAGAGCCTGTGGTTTATGATCCAGAGCTAGCGAACCAGTTGAGGCTGGTGTTTACGATGTTGGATCAATCGGATAACCGTTTATTAAGAGAAACCTTAGTCTATGGTGTTTTGGTTAAACTCATGTGTAAGCACAGTAAAGCGCGTTATACCGATGTAACGATTTCAAAAGCTCAAAAGCCATTGTATTTAATTAAAGAATTTTTAGACGACTTCCCTCAAGCGGATGTCTCTCTTGAAGATTTATCACAGCTTAGTAATCTGAGTGCTTATCATCTAGTTAGATCGTTTCAAAAGGCATTTGGTCTTCCTCCACACGGCTATCAAATTCAGTCTCGTTTACGAATGGCACGCAAACTTCTTAAGCAAGGGCATTCCTTGTCTGATACTGCACAAGAAACGGGATTTTATGATCAAAGCCATTTACACCGTCATTTTAAAAAAGCGATGGGGATAACTCCAGGGCAATACCTCAAACTGTTTTAAGCAAGTTTGTACAATCTTAGGTAAAGGAATACAGCTCTAATTATAGGCTGATTTAATTTAATAAAGAGTAGTTTATGGATATAAATACCGCTGCACAGCCTTGTTCTAATTCTCGTCTTTTTTGGCAAGGCACATTCGCTATGCTCCCTCTTAGTATTGCAGTATTACCGTGGGGCTTATTAGCAGGATCATTTGCAATAGATGTTGGATTAACGCCTTTTGAAGGCCAAGCGCTTTCGGCTATATTATTCGCAGGATCAGCACAGCTCGTTGCCATGGGGATGATCAAAGCAGGAGCAGGGCTAACCACGATGTTATTGACCACGTTTTTTATTACGTCACGCCACTTTCTCTACAGCGTGTCGATGAGAGATAAGATCAGTCCTTTGCCACTTCGTTGGCGTTTGCCGTTGGGCTTTCTGCTGACGGACGAATTATTTGCGGTATGCGGGCATCAATCAAAAAAACAGTTTAATCGGTGGTATGCATTAGGGGCAGGGTTCAGTTTCTATTTCTTTTGGAATGTTGCTACGTTGGCTGGAATTATTGCAGGCAGTTATCTTCTCTTATTAAATGAATTGGGGTTAGAGTTTGCTGTTGCCGCTACCTTTATCGCGATTGTCGTACCTACCATAAAAAACATACCAGTATTGGTCTCGGTGTTGAGTGCGTTGCTACTTTCTGTCGTATTAAATTATTTCTCAGTGGAAGGGAGTTTGATGATAGCAAGCATTGGTGGCATGTGTTTAGGGTATTTAACGGAAACGCTAAGAGGGGGTAAATCATGATATTTTTATCGATTTTAGCCATGACGACATTGGTGTTTTTAAGCCGCTATTTATTTTTAGAACCTAAACTCCCACTGCGACTTAATGCTCAAACGCAACGGTTATTAAGTTATTCTAGTCCGGCGGTGTTAACCGCTATTTGGGCTCCAATTGTGTTTATGCCAAACAATGAGTTGTCTCTATCTGGTTCTAACCCGTACTTATGGGGCGCATTAATTGCGGCAGTAATCGCATGGAAAACTAAGAATGTATTATTGACGACCATTGTGAGCATGGTGGTGTTTTTAGTGCTGAATTTATGGGTATTTATAGGGTAAGGCTATCTTGCGACCCATTCTGCTTCTATTAGGGTTTTATCGCCTGATTTTAAGCGACTAAGAAAAATATCACCGCAGTGGATTTCGCCTACGCCTTGTGGGGTTCCACTCATGATCACATCTCCATCATATAATTGAGTATAACTTTGTAGATCTGCAAGGATGGTTTCTGGAGAATAAATCATTTGGCTTACGTTGCCGCATTGTACGCGCATGCTATTTATAAACAGTTCAATTTGAAGTGTATTAATATCAATCGTGTCTAAGGGAATAAAGCGACTAAATAGGGCCGAGCCATTGAACGCTTTTGCTCTTTCCCACGGTAATCCTTTCTTTTTTAGATAAGATTGTAACTCACGCTTAGTCAGATCAAGCCCAATAGCCACTGCAGACAGTTGTGCATTTTCGATTAAAAAACAGATTTCAGCTTCATAATGTAAGGTTTCTTGGTGAAAAGAAGACAGCGTAGAGCTAATGCAAGAATTGGGTTTATTGAACACGACCATTTGCTCAGGAACCGCATTGTTTAGTTCATTGATATGAGCATGATAATTTCGGCCAACGCACAACAATTTACTTGGTGTAATTCGTTTTTCTCCAATACGAATCGTGTTCATTTTCCTATCCTTGGTAGAAGTGAAGAGGCAGAGTTTACCTGATCTTGTTATGCTTACATTTAATTCTGTTGAGTTTTTGTCCAAAATTAGATCTCTAGCTCAACTATTGACGACATGATATAGCGTTCTGTTGCGATCTATTGTGCTGTTAATGAGATAAGTAAAAGTGAATGCTAGAATAGAGACTCTCTTACTATTTATGGGCCATTGAATGATTAATTGGATTCAGACACCTAAAAACCCAGATGTAGCTAAATACATTGATTGTTATTGGTTTCTAGAAAGAACGGATGATTCAAACAGTAACCCATTTCCAAAATTGAACCCTGAGCCAGCGGGACATTTAATTATTGCAGCCTCTACGCAAGGATATAATTATGATATTGAGTCCGACTTAAAAAAAGGGCAGGGTAGTCATTGGCTGTTCCCTTACAGTAAGACCTTACAAATGGATCACACGAAAGGGTTTTCTATTATTGGGATAAAATTTCAGGTTGGGGCATTGTATTTATTAGGTATTGAGCCAAAACAACCTGTTGTTAATGAGATTGTAGATACAAATATTAGTGATTTTCTGTGCGTAAAAGAGGGAGAGCAAGTGCTCTTATTGCAGCAGGCAAAGAGCGATTCAGAACAATTAAGCCTTCAGCTAGATGACCTTTTTCAGTCTTTATTTACTGCGGTAAAAGAAGATAAGCACTACGTATTAACAAGAAAGGCTATCCCATTATTAGCAACAACCCCGATTGCTAAGTTAGGAGAATTACTTCATTGTTCGCAAAGAACATTAGAACGAAGTTTTTTACGCGTGACGGGTTTTACGTTAAAGCAATGTCAATCAATGAACCGGTTAGAAGCGATGCTTACCTACTTATATCAGCGTGAAGAACACGAGATCAATTGGACGACGGTTGCGCATGAATTTGGCTTTAGCGATCAACCTCACTTGATCCGTTATTTAAAAAGCACTTTGGGCGTAACGCCGAAGGAATACGCAAAGAACAGAGATTTGACCATTGATATTTATGGTGGTATTGAGTCGTTATAAATAGAAATAAAAAAGCTAACCATTAGAGTTGATTGGTTAGCTTTTTTGATGATTAGTGATTAACGCTAAGATTAAAAATCAAACTGAACAATACGGTGTGATGAGGAAAAACCTGCATGAGTAATGGCTTTTTGTGAGGCGATATTCGATTTTTCAGTTGAGCACATGGCCGTTAATCCTTGGCTGTTTGTTAATGCAACTAAGTACCTTAATACTTGCGCACCCAGTCCTTTTCCTCGTTTTGATGTGGCAACAACCATCCCGAGGTCCGCATAATCTGTTTGATGTTCATTAAATAAGCGACATTCGCCTGCTGCGATAAGTTGAGATCCATTCCAATGGCCAAAGAGTTCTTGGCGACTGATTAAATTTGCATAATAGCCAGATACCCATTTTTCGGGTGCGCCGATGTTTTCTTTTGCAAATTCAACAAACTCAGAGAGCTGATCTAGGGTTGCCACTGCCATGGTAAGGGATGACTCTTGAGGAGTAGTGAGTGCTTTCACTTGTTGATACATGAATCCATTCACTTGCATTTCTTGTTGTTCATCAAGACATAGTGAAAAATAGTGAGATTCAGCCGTACTTGCAAAAGCCCCATTCACTTTACCTACTGGCGATTCTATTTTGCTAATAACAGAAGTGAAAATGTCAGCCGCGTGTACATAATGACGTTGATTTACATAAAACTGCAATAAGTAACCATCACTGTTGACGCAACAAAAGCCTATCAATTCTTCATTGTGATAAAAACCAAAATGAGTTGCCATTGGAACAAAACCACAGAGCCACATGCCATCTAATGGTGCTGTTGCTTGATTTATATATTCTGTTTTTAGAGTACTAAGTTCATTCAGTTCTTCAATTTTTATTATATTAATCATTGTTTCTACCTGTATAGAGAAAGACTAAATGACGCATCAGGCCATCATTTATCTGTTTATTATTTTGAATTATTTCTTAGGAGTAATAGTAGATATAAATGAAAAAAGAAGATTGAATAAAAGCGACAATTTGAGACGACAGAAATAAGGTTCTTAATACGGTTATTTTTGAAAATTAAATAACCATTTTTAAATTATGGTTATTGAGATAATAGTCACTTAAAAAAATTTAAAAAATCGTAATATCTTTGTTTTATAAGTAATTTTGGATTGAAAAAATGAATGTAATAGAACGTTTTTTAGGTTACACAAAGATCAATACAACCACAAATCAAGCGAATGGTGCTGCTGGTATCATGCCTTCAAGCACAGGCCAATATGAATTAGCGTGTTTGGTTAAAAAGCAATTAGAAGATCTAGGTTGTGTTGATATTGTTCTTCGAGATACCGCTATTCTTACCGCTACTTTACCGTCTAACTCCAAAAAACAATTACCAGCTGTTGCCTTCTTTGGACACCTTGATACCAGTTCAGAGCGAATTGAAGATACGCATGCAGAGGTGGTTCGTTATGAAGGGGGAGATATTCCATTATCTACTGGTCCAATTCTTTCTCTAAAAGAGCAGCCAGAACTTGCAAATTATGTTGGGCAAGAAATCATAGTGAGTGATGGACAATCATTACTTGGTGCTGATGATAAAGCGGCGATTGCTGCCATTTTAAATGCATTGCAGTTTTTCCACGAAAATCCAGAAGTTGAGCATGGAACGGTAAAGGTGGGTTTTGTTCCTGATGAAGAGCAAGGGCTTCTGGGAGCAAATGCATTTGATGTGAATGAGTTTGGTGCTGATTTTGCTTACACACTAGACTGTTGTGGAATTGGTGAATTTGTTTGTGAAAACTGGAACGCAGGTAATGCAGTGGTTACATTCACAGGACAATCTGCACATCCGATGAACTCAAAAGGTAATTTGATCAATTCTTTGTTGTTAGCCAATTCTTTCATGACCCAATTCCCTGCAAAAGAAACGCCAGAACACACCGAGGGGCGTGAAGGTTATTATTGGATGAAAAAACTTGCAGGAAATTCAGCGAAAACCATTCTTAATATGGATATTCGAGATTTTACGGAAGAAGGTTATGCATATCGAAAAGCCTTTATTGCCGAACAAGTAAGTATGTTTAATGAAGCGAATAACAATCGAGCCGTTCTTGAAATGAGTGATCGTTATAGCAACGTGCATAATTTTTTAAAAGACTCTACATTGCCTGTTGATTTAGCAATGGCGGCTTATAAAGAAAATGGCATAGAACCAAAAGTGATCCCTATGCGTGGTGGTTACGATGGGGCAGTGCTTTCAGAAAAAGGTTTGCCATGTCCTAACATTTTTACTGGCGCCCATAACTTCCACTCAATATTTGAGTATTTGCCTGTACCATCACTAGTGGCTGCAAGTAACGTGGTTAAGACAATTATTATCAATTTAACTGAGCATGAAGGTATATAAATATGGCTCAGTTAATATTGGTTCTTATTGTTGTCGTTATTGCCGCCAGAATGATTCTAAAAGGCTACAAAGCAGAGCCTACCTTATTAATGTCAGGGACTGTTTTAATTTTTGCTACTGGGGTATTTGGTTGGGGACCGATGCTACCAGCTTCTGTGGCATCGACTAATTTTTCAGGATTTGACCCGTTTAAGTATATCCAATTTTTGATGGGATATCGTGCGGGAGCATTAGGCTTGATGATAATGGCGTTAGTCGGATTTGCTGATTATATGAGTCATATTGGTGCTAATGATGTCGTCGTTCGCTTAGCCACAAAACCATTAAGTCGCATTAAAAATAAAAATATCATGTTGTTCTTTGCTTATTGTATGGCGAGTATTCTTCAACTCGCAATTCCATCAGCAACTGGATTAGGCGTGTTATTAATGGGTACCCTGTATCCTGTAATGTTAGGCTTAGGTCTTTCTCGTGGTAGTGCTGCAGCGGTTATTGCTAGCTCATTGGCGGTAAGCTTTACCCCAACGGGTGTTGATGCTATTCGTGCCAGTGAAGCATTAGGAATGGATTTAATGAGTTACGTTTCTCATTACCAAGCACCAACATCGATTGCAACAATGGTAGTGATCGGGATTATGCATGTTATCTGGCAAACCCATGTAGATAAAAAACACCCAGAGCAATTTGAAGCCGCCGCACTGACTGAATCAAAAAAAGGGGGGGCTGCGCCGAGTTACTATGTAATGCTACCTTTACTTCCTATTATTATGGCTGTTGTTTTTTCTAAATTAGTGGTTTCAACCATCAATATGGATGTGACAACAATCGTCTTTGTTTCCATGTTTGTCGCCATGCTGTGTGAATGCGTTACGAAAAGAAGCTTAAAGATTGTGTTTGATGGCTTTGGTGTCTTTTCAAAAGGAATGGGAAGTGCGTTTAGTAGTGTCGTTATTTTATTAGTGGCAGCTGGTGTTTTTGCGTATGGTATTCAAGCGACTGGTGCTATTTCTAACTTAATCATGCTTGCTGAATCGGTTGGTTTACCAAGTGTTGCTATGACGTTAGTTTTTGCTGTCGTTACCTTAATGGCAGCAGTGATTATGGGGTCAGGAAATGCACCATTCTTAGCGTTTGTTGAATTAATTCCAACTATCGCAGCAAGCATGGGAGCGAATACCGCAGCGATGTTAATGCCAATGCAACAAGCTTCGGCAATTGGTCGTGCGATGTCTCCAGTGTCGGCGGTTGTTATTGCGTCAGCAACAGGGGCGAAGTTGAGTCCCTTTGATGTTGCTAAACGAACTTCTGTACCTGTGCTTGTCGGTTTTGTATTTCATTTTATTATCGTATATGCATTTTATAGTTAAGTTACGTTTATATTTTTGATAAAAAAAAGCCACACTCCCTAAAATTCTCACAAAATAGGGGAGTGCGGCTTTCTAATTCTTTGTTTGCAAATGTACGTGTTTTATATGACTCGATTAACGAAGGATCATTTGCTCACGTTCAGGACCTACTGACACCATACTTACTGGTACGCCCATTAACTCTTCAATACGTAATACATACGCTTGAGCTGCTTTTGGTAGGCTTTCAAAAGTACGACAGCCAGTGATGTCTTCTTGCCATGCTTCCATGTTTTCATATACAGGGCTTAATGCAGCGGTTTGAGGCCAGATTGGGTTCTCAGTGTGTTCGCCAGCGTAAGACGTACAGATTTTAAGATCCGCCATGCCACTTAAGCAATCGATTTTTGTTAATGCGATTTCAGTGGCTGCTTGTAGTTCAACACCGTTGCGTGTTGCTACTGCATCAAAATAACCCATATCACGTGGACGACCTGTTACAGCACCATATTCGTTAGCCGCTTCACGGAAGTTATCTTGCTCTTCCATTGCGGTTACTAAAGTACCCGTACCCACTGATGAACTGAATGATTTAGCAACGGCAATAATTCGTTCAGGACGCAAAGCAGGTAAACCGCTGCCGATACCAGCATAAGCTGCGGTTACGTTTGAAGAGGTAGTCCATGGGTATTCACCGTAAACTAAGTCACGACCCGCGCCTAACTGTGCTTCAAACAATAAGTTTGCATCGTTCTTTTGCATTACTTTTAGAGGCTCAGTCACGTTACAGATGAATTTACGCCAAGGTGCAGTTACTTCTAAAAGCCATTCTGTCATTTCTTCAGCGGTTTGGCTGAAATCACATGTTGGATATAGTGCTTTCAGTTGTGGCATTTTCCAATCAAGCATGAATTGAATACGCTCAAGCAATACTTCAGGTTGTGTTAACCAACCAACAAGGATGCCTTTTTTCATTACACGGTCACCGTACGCAGGAGCAATACCTTGACGAGTCGAACCGTAAGCGCCATCGCCTAAACGTAATTCTTCTAATGTATCTTCAAGAGCATGAAGAGGAAGACAAAGCGTAGCACGGTCAGAAATGTGCATTTTTACCGTAATACCAGCCGCTTTTACTTCTGCGATTTCTTCACTTAATGCCGCAGGGCTAATTACCATGCCAGGGCCAAGAATCGCTGTACAATCTGGGTTAAAAATACCGCTTGGAAGTTGGTGTAGTTTAAAGGTACCGAAGTCATTTACCACGGTATGACCGGCGTTATTACCACCTTGAAAACGAATGCTTGCAGACGCGTCAGCAGCAAGAAAATCAACGATACGGCCTTTACCTTCATCGCCCCAATTAGCACCAACAACAACAATAGACGGCATAACACAAACTCCTAAATGATTAAGACGCTATGCTAATCCCAATAATGCAATATGAGAAATTAATTATAATTATCGACTTGATAAGAAATCCATATAACATATTGCGTGAAATCTATTCAAAAAGAGGGTATGGGAATGCTTGATCTTCATTGGCTTAAAACATTTGTAACATTGGCAGAGTTAAAACACTTTGGTAAAACAGCCACGGCTCTACACATGACGCAACCTAACGTTAGTTTACATATCAAGCAGTTAGAAAGTACAACTCGAGTGAAGTTGATTGAAAGAAACCCATTTCATTTAACTGAAGCGGGCGTTCGATTATTAGAAACCAGTCAAAATACATTAATGGAGCTGCAAGTGTGCCAAGCGGATCTCAACGCCATTAATGATTTAAGCCGGGGAACGTTGACGATTGCAGCGAGCGATATTATTTCTCGTTTATTATTGATCGGACCTTTTCAACTATTTAAACAAGAATTTCCAGGGATCGATTTTTCACTACTTAATACAACGTCATCACAAGCATCAGAATTAGTGAAAAGTGCAGAAGCCGATTTGGGTTTTGTTATTGCTCAAAAAGAGAGTCAACCGCTTCATTTTACTGAACTTCAGAAAATAAAGTGGTGCGCATTGGGGAATAATCTTGAAAAGTGGCAACAAGCGAATTTTGATCCTACTATTGTTTTAGACAGTGAACCTACGCTCATATTATTAGGTCATGATACACGAACACGAGATTTACTTGATTTGGCGTTGCCATCCTTGAATTTACCTAAGTACCGAATCATGGAGGTGGGCAGTGTCGATGCTCAGATTGATTGGGCTGAGGCAGGGTTTGGTGTTGCAATTGTTCCTGAATTTTCTATTCACCCAAAGCGAAACCTTAAAACGACAGTAACGCCATTATCGAAATTCCCAACAACCAGCTTAGGTTACATTGTTAGGCAGAATCAGATTTTATCTAAAGCAATTAAACAGTTACTTAAATGGGTGGATGAAGAAATTATTCGCTCTCAAAAATAGACGGTTTTCACTCTCCAGTTTATGTGGCAGGTGTCTTGTTTTTAGGGGCTTCACGTAATGTTCGTGCTACTGAAAATTGATTTTAAAAGCACCTATGTTTTAAAAAATGGGTAGCAAAGTATATTGACATCATCAATTAAAGGGAATAAAAGTGTAACTAAAGATTAATGAGTAAGTAATTGACACTGTTATTAATTATTTACTCATTAAGGCCGAATCCAATCAATTCGACAGTTTATATTTTATTGTTTGTTTAATTCAATGGAGCTAAAACGTATGCCTCTTCATTCTAAAGATACAGTCAGAGACGATCTTCTTGATGATGTTTATTCATCAACTGACCTTTCCCTATCTATGCCAAAATACAAAATGCCTGAGCACGAACATGATCCTCGTCATGCTTATCAAGTTGTTCATGATGAGCTAATGATGGATGGGAATTCTCGACAGAATTTAGCGACCTTTTGCCAAACTTGGGTTGAAGATGAAGTCCACAAACTAATGGACGAATGCATCGATAAAAACATGATCGATAAGGATGAATATCCTCAAACCGCAGAGCTTGAAGCGCGTTGTGTGCATATGTTGGCTGATTTATGGAACTCTCCAGATGCAGAAAATACGTTAGGTTGTTCTACTACGGGGTCAAGTGAAGCCGCAATGCTCGGCGGAATGGCGCTAAAATGGGCTTGGCGTGAAAAAATGAAAAAACTTGGCAAACCAACAGACAAACCAAATATGATCTGTGGTCCTGTTCAAGTGTGCTGGCATAAATTTGCTCGTTATTGGGATATTGAATTACGTGAGATCCCAATGGAAGGCGATCGTCTAATTATGACGCCTGAAGAAGTGATTAAACGTTGTGATGAAAATACCATCGGTGTAGTTCCAACGTTGGGTGTGACATTTACTTGTCAGTATGAACCAGTAAAAGCAGTGCATGAAGCGTTAGATAAACTACAAGAAGAAACTGGTTTAGATATTCCAATGCACATTGATGCGGCGAGTGGCGGTTTCTTAGCCCCATTCTGTGATCCTGAGTTAGAGTGGGATTTCCGTTTACCTCGTGTGAAATCAATCAATGCGTCAGGCCATAAATTTGGTTTGAGTCCATTAGGTGTGGGTTGGGTTATTTGGCGTGATGCGTCTGCATTGCACGAAGATCTTATTTTTAACGTGAACTACTTAGGTGGCAACATGCCTACTTTCGCGTTGAACTTCTCTCGCCCTGGCGGCCAAATTGTAGCGCAATACTATAATTTCTTACGTCTAGGTAAAGAAGGGTACCGTAAGATCCACCAAGCGTGTTACGACACGGCGGTGTATCTTTCTGCTGAAATCGAAAAAATGGGCATGTTTGACATTATTTATGATGGCAAAGGTGGTATCCCTGCAATGAGTTGGTCGCTTAAAGAAGGTGTTAATCCTGGGTTTAACTTGTTTGATCTTTCAGATCGAATTCGTTCTCGCGGTTGGCAAATTGCCGCTTATGCAATGCCACCAAAACGTGAAGACTTGGTGATTATGCGTATTTTAGTTCGTCATGGCTTTAGCCGAGATCAAGCTGATCTACTGGTTGCCGATCTGAAACATTGCATCGAGTTTTTCGATAAGCACCCAATCTCCCATGGTAGTGATGAAGTTGAATCTTCAGGCTTTAATCACGGTTAATATTTTTTGGGCCGTTTTTACGGCCCATTTTTTTAATGCGCTTCTATCAATATCAGTAGAAGCCTGCTTCATCTTTATTCTATATGGGAAATAATTATGAATATTGATCAATTGAGTAACGTCTTTCACTGGATGAAGTCTCAACGCCGGACTTTATTACTTACTCTGTCACTTTTTCTCTTCTCTAGTCGTCTTATGGCTGCGGAATCGGTTGAAGCGTTAGCGCAACATGAAGCCTCTGGATTATTTGGTTTTCTGTTCACTTATATCGCCCACAATCCTTTTGTGTTTCTTTTCTTAAGCATTGCCATTGGCTATCCTTTAGGAAAAGTAACGATTAAAGGCATCAACTTAGGTTCAACGGCGGGTACTCTAGTTGTTGGTGTTGGTATCGCGTTAACTGCTTTCTCTGTTTATGGTTTACATATTGATGCGCCGGGTTTGGTGTCTGATATCTTCTTAATGATGTTCATGTACGCCATTGGTATGAAAGTAGGACCACAGTTTTTCTCTGGATTGGCACGAGGAGGAATAGACTTTGTTGTTATTGGTCTTATCGTCGTGTTCAGTAATTTCCTAATTGTTTTCTTTGGTTCTAAATTACTGGATTTAGCACCGGGTTATGCGGCAGGGATTATTTCGGGGAGTTACACTGTAACTGCCGTGATGGGCGTAGCTCAATCTGCCATTAATTCAGGGGCAGTTAAAGCACCTGCAGGAATGACGCTTGACCAAATTAGTGCCAACATAGCCGCGGGTTATGCCATTAGTTATATTCTTTCTAGTGTCTTCATTATTCTACTTATTAAATACTTACCTGCGATGTTTGGTATTGATCCGGTGAAAGCGGGTAAAGATGCTGAAGCCGATTTTGGTGCGGGTGGTGATACAGAAGCATTACCAAGCACGAATGGTTTCTCAAACTTAGGTGTTCTTCCTCTAGATATTCGAGCGTACAGAGTTGATCACCAAGAATTAGTTGGACAGAATGTAGAAGCGTTATTTCATCGTTATCCCCATGCTGCGATCCTTAAAGTCGTTCGTGGTGATGAGGTGTTTGATGCGGTAAATAACCCACAACTTCAGCTTGGAGATGTCATCGGTATCCGAGGTGACTACCATGTATTAATCGAAGGCGGAGAATCCACTGTCGGTGTTGAAGTTGATGAGCCTAGAGCGCGTAATGTTGATATCGAAGTTGCCGATATTCATTTAGGTAAGTCAGCTTACACAGGCAAAACTATCGAAGAAATGAGTAAAGAAGTTGGTTTTGGTATCTATATGAAAGCGGTGTTTAGACAAGGGCACCAACTTCCTATGCTACCTCAAACCGTGGTTGAAGTCGGTGATGTTATTCGTGTCGCTGGTTCTGATTGGTGTGTTAAACAAGCTGCTAAAAAACTGAACAGTAATCCGATTGTTGAGAGCACGTTGACAGAAACATTCTATCTAGCGCTTTCTTTATTGATTGGTTATGTGTGCGGACACTTAAGTGTGACCTTTAGTGGCATTCCATTTGCGTTAGGAACCTCTGCGGGCTGTATGCTTACAGGGATCATCTTTTCGTTCTTGAGAACTCGCAATCCCGCGTTTGGTGGACCAATGAGTGAGGGCGCGCGTAGCTTCTTACAAGATATTGGTTTGAGCTTGTTTGTTGCAGTATTAGCAGCAGCAGTAGGCCCTAAAATATTGGCGTCATTCCAAGGTATTGTAGTGATTAAGATTGCAGGCTTAGGTTTATTGGCAGCGTTACTTCCACCATTGTTGGCTTGGATTTATGGTTTATATTTCCGCAAAATGAACCCTGCGATTCTTGCTGGTGCATGTGCTGGTGCTCGTAATAGTACACCTGCAATGAAAGGTGCTCAGGATGAATGTCAAAGTGATATGCCTGCGGTAGGCTATCCGGTGCCTTATGCGTTAACGTCTATGATAGTACTGGTCTTAGGTTACCTAACCATGGTCTTATACTAAAATAACACAGTTGCAATATTCGGTTCTACGATACGAATATTGCAACTTTCTTTCGCATCAATTTACTTATCCCAATAAGGCTCACTCCCAAAATAATCACTTAAAAAGTCGATCAATTTACGTACTTTTTGAGGAAGATATCGGGTTTTGGGATAAAGAGCATAAGCGTGTACTGAGTTGAAGTGATAATCGCTCATGATAGGCAGCAACGTTCCCTTCGCAAGCTCCTCCCAAACAATAAAGGTCGGCATAAAAATAATCCCATGCCCAGAGACCGCCATCGCTTTCAAGAAGTCTCCATTATTCGCAATACAATGTGTTTCCATTGGAACCGTAATCGCTTGGTTTTTATTATCACGTAATTCAACACCAGATAAAGGCTGTTGACGGTATCTTAATAGCTGATGTGATTTAAGCGCATTAGGAGTGGATGGATTGCCATGTTCAGCTAAATAAGCAGGACTTGCACATAACACGTGATGAATAGGGGCAATGGCTTTAGCTTGCAGTGTTGAGCTTGTGAGATTACCAATACGAATCGCTAAATCGATACCTTCTTCAACCAAATCAACTTTGCGATCAGAGAAATCAATATCCAGTTTCAATTTAGGGTGTGCTTTTGCAAAATCATCTAAGGCAGGAACCAAATGCATCACACCAAAGGTGAGGGGAACGGCGAGTTTTATGGTGCCATTTAATTCTTGATGAATGGCTGACACATGACAGTTAAGATCGTCTACTTCCTCAAGTATTAATTTACATTTTATGAAATAAGATTGCCCTGCTTCGGTAAGACTAGAAGTACGAGTCGTTCGATTGATGAGCTTAATACCAAGTTGTTGCTCTAATTCACTCAGCCGTTTACTGACGGCCGATTTCGCCAAATTTAACTGCTCCGCTGCTTTTGTTATTCCTCCTGCTTCTACCACCTTGGTAAAAATGTGCATACTTTCTAGCTGACCCATTACTGCCCCCTTATTTATCTATTGTTCTTTATATGAGAACAGTGTTTCCTCAGTATTGCTGTTTATCTACTTTTGTTCAACGACTATTCTTTACACCAAGCGATAGGCATAAGCCTAAAGATAAAAGAATTAAGCGGGAAAATAGAATATGACAAATAAAAATAGAGCGCTAAAAAATGTGTTTCCAGGGATAGCGACTTCTGATGGTGATGGCGTGAAATTAACGCGAATTATTGGTACGCAACAGTTGAATATTTTAGATCCATTTTTGCTTTTAGATTGTTTTGAAAGTGATGACGCATCGGATTATATCGGTGGCTTTCCAACCCATCCGCACCGCGGTTTTGAGACAGTGACTTACCTGTTAAATGGGAAAATGCGTCATAAAGATAATGCAGGGCATGAAGGGGTTGTTGAGCCCGGAGGTGTTCAATGGATGAGCGCAGGCAAAGGTGTATTGCATTCTGAAATGCCAGAGCAAGAAGAAGGGTTATTGAAAGGTTTTCAATTATGGGTGAATTTGCCTAAGGCTTCAAAAATGATGGCGCCGGCATATCAAGAGTACCCACCAGAATCAACACCAGTAGAGTTAAGAGAGAACGGGACAGAGGTTCGAGTAATTTCCGGTACAACTAATGAAGGCACGACTGGACCAGTAAAGAATACGCACATTACACCGACATATATGGACGTGAAATTGCCAGAAGGAATGACTTTTGAACAAGCCTTACCTATTGGACATAACGCGTTTATCTACGTAATTGAAGGGGCGGTGACCATGGCGAATGACAGTACCCAGAAGATAACAAAGAAATCTCTTGGTGTGTTTGATGAAGGAGAGCAAGTCTCGGTGATGGCGTCTGATTCTGAGACTCGATTCTTATTGATTGCAGGGCGACCATTGAACGAACCGATTGCGCGTGGTGGTCCGTTTGTAATGAATACCAGAGAAGAAGTATTGCAAGCGTTTGATGATTATAGCCAAGGTCGTTTTAACTAACAAACAGACGTCTTTAGTAATTAATACACATTTTTATCTTTAATGAATAGCGAGGAAACAGCATGGGACTTTTAATTGACGGAAAATGGCACACGGATTGGTACGACACGGCATCAACGGGCGGTAAATTTGAGCGTAAAGCGTCCAGTTTTCGCCATTGGATAACAAAAGACGGCAGGGCTGGCCCATCTGGAGTGTCAGGTTTTAATGCTGAATCTGGGCGTTATCATTTATATGTTTCACTGGCTTGTCCTTGGGCACACCGCACAGTGATTTACCGTAAGCTAAAAGGGCTTGAAGACATGATTTCGATGTCTGTGGTGAATGCGTTTATGGGAGACGACGGTTGGACATTTGAACCGGGTGAAGGCGTTATTGAAGATACGGTAAATCATGCAACTTATGCGCATGAAATTTATACGAAGGCTGCTCCTGACTATACGGGAAGAGTCACAGTTCCTATTTTATGGGATAAGAAAACCAATACGATCGTGAGTAATGAATCGGCAGAGATCATTCGTATGTTTAATTCTGCTTTTGATGATATTGGTGCCACTGAATTAGATTTTTCTCCTGAGCACTTATTAAATGACATTGATGAGTTGAATGCATTTATATACCCAACGATTAATAATGGGGTGTATCGAGCGGGTTTTGCTACGACTCAGGCAGCGTATGATGATGCGGTTGCCGAAGTATTTGGAGCATTAGAGACGGTAGAACAACGCTTATCGACTCAACGTTACTTAATTGGTGATGAGATCACAGAGGCGGATTGGCGTTTGTTTACGACATTGATTCGCTTTGATGCCGTTTATGTTGGGCATTTTAAATGTAACCTAAAACGCATTGTTGACTACCCGAATATTTGGGGCTATTTACGTGATTTATTTCAACAACCCGGAGTGAGTGAAACGGTTAATATTGACTACATAAAAGCGCATTATTACGGCAGTCATGAAACGATTAACCCAACACTTATTATACCTAAAGGGCCAGAGTTGGATTTCTTTAGTCAACACCACCGTGACTAGGTTTATTTATGTTCAACTTATTGTGAAATGATCCAATTTATTGTTTTTATTTTGTGATTGTAAATTAGTATTTTTTTAATTTACTGATTTTGTTGGCTATTATTTTTGGCATCCATCTTGCTCTATTACATTCATATCGTGATTAACACGACTCTAATCGAATTTAAAATAAGGAATAAATAGATGCCAACTCCAGCGTATATGTTAATAAAAGGCGAAGTTCAGGGCGACATCACTAAAGATGCGTATTCAGCAGATTCAGTCGGGAATACGTGGCAAGAAGCACACATTGATGAGTTTCTTGTTCAAGAACTTGATCATGTATTAACGGTTCCACGTGATCCTCAAAGTGGCCAGCCAACAGGTCAACGAGTTCACCGTCCTGTGATTGTAACTAAACAACAAGACCGTTGTTCTCCATTGTTGTTTAACTCATTAGTTTCAGGTGAAAAATTACCAGAGTGCAGTATCAACTTCTACCGTACGTCTATTTCTGGTAAGCAAGAGCACTATTACACAATCAAATTGATTGATGCACTGCTTGTAGATATGCAAACTCGCATGGCTCATTGTCAAGATGCTGCAACGTCAGATCGTGTAACAGAAGAAGTACTTAAGTTTACTTACCGTGCAATTGAAGTGACTCACGAAACGTGTGGTACGGCAGGTAATGATGATTGGCGCGCACCACGCGAAGCGGGTTAATCTTAAGAACTAAGACCGATTTTTATTGTTTTTGTAGATTCTTTAATTAGAAAAAGTCTTAAGAAGAGAGTGGAAAGAACGACTGAAATGATAAGTCATATTGATAATTAGCAATATGGCTTTTTTTCTCTTTTTTTCTTGGGTCTTTTTTTATTTAAGACTTTGGTGAGCAGTTCTCTCTGTGGTTCCGAAATAGGGAATCTGTCCATCAATTGGTTTTGAGCGTTTAAAAGTAATGATTTTTCCCATGCTTTAAATATATCAAACTCAAGCAAGATGGCATCGTTAATTTTTATGAACAATTCATAGTCTTTCATCATGTGCCCTCCATTTTTAAGAACCTTAACATAGGTAATTTGTGATTGTAGCTTTATCTAGTTATAGAATTTTATATAAATTCATAAAAGTCATTCCTTAGTTATGAAAGAGTTATAAAATCATTATTTATCGTGCTTCTATTTACCGCCCACGCTTTATAGCGATATGCCATAATAGAACAAAGACAATTACGTTATCGAGAATGGGCAAAACGAATGGGCGAACATTATTCGATCAGTAAACAAAATTATGATGTGTTTCGTGTACCTAAAACAAAAGTCGATAAGATTGCTTTAGTGACAGAAGGTGGTGGTCAAAGGGGGATTTTCACCGCAGGAGTGTTGGATACGTTTTTAGAAGCCAAATTCAATCCATTTGCTTTATTGATTGGAACATCAGCAGGTTCGTTGAATTTGGCCTCTTACATTTGTGGGCATAAAGGACACGCTTACCGGATCATTAATCAAATCACCCGCAGTCCTGATTTTTTTAAATTGTCTCGTTTTTTACTCTCTGGCGAAGGGATGGATCTGGATTGGTTAATCGATAAAACCGAAGCCGATATTCCGTTAAACTGGACAGTAGGAGAAATGCACTTACATACCAAACAAGTACTTGCTGTTGCTGCTCATGCCACTAATTTTGAAACTAAGTACTTTGATTTATCGACCACAAATTGGAAAGATATTTTACGTGCCTCTTGCGCGATTCCTGCGTTGCATAAACAACCGGTGATCATGGATAAAATGGAATGGGTTGACGGAGGATTAACGACGCCGATTCCCGTACAAGAAGCCTATGATAGAGGTTATCGTCACATTGTTGTTATCCGTACTGTTCCGGTTGAATTTAAAGAAAACCACGACTGGATGATGAAAGTCGCCAAGATGACTAAAAATGCCAAATTAAATCAAATGGCCGTGATGTTGATGAATCACGAAGAAAGCTATCGTAAAACGCAGGCATTTTTAGCTAATCCACCGGATGATGTCACTATTTATGAGATTTCACCGAATAAGAACCTTGAATCTAAATTACTGGGAAGCACCAAAGAGCAATTAGATAACGATTATCAACACGGTAAAGATGTGGGGAAATTATTTCTAGAGGCGATTGCGCCTAAATTGAATTTAGAGCAAGCACCGCAACCGCATATTCTTGTAAAAACACACGAAGATCGATTGAAAGAAGAGAACAGAAAACAAGATTATGAAGATCCGATTGATAAGATTTGGAGCAACAAAACGCACGGTGAAGTGCTCGGTGTTGATCGAATTGCCTTGAAGTGGATTAACATTAACGTTGGTGAAAAGAAACAGACGTTAGTGATCGTTAATGGTCGTAATGAAAGTTATTGGAAATATAAAGAAGCCATTCTTGAGTTAAGTCAGTATTTTAATATTTATACGTATGATCACCGTGGGCAAGGTGAGTCAGGACGGATAACGCAAGATCACGAATTAGGCCATGTGGATGACTTTCATGATTATGTGATGGATCTGTATATCTTTATGGAAAAGGTTGTCCGACCAAATTTAGAAGGAGAGTGCTTTATGCTTTCTCATTCGATGGGGGGAGCGGTGACCGCCCAATACCTTTCAAAATTTGATCATCCCGTAACGGCATCGGCGGCAACATCACCAATGTTTGGTGTGTATATACCAGGGAAAGCGCATGGACTAAAAACTCAAACACTAAACTTACTTGATGTGTTGGCAAGTAAGCCTAACTATGCATTAGGGCAAAGTCATTTTAAGAAAGTCGAGTATGACGATAACGTATTAACTCACAGTAAAATAAGATATCAAATGTTTGTTGAGCTGTTTGAAAGTATGCCGAATTTACGGTTAGGTGGCCCAAGTACCCATTGGATCACTGAATCAATAAAAGCAGGAAAAAAATGCATCGCTGAAGCTCATAAAATAAAAATTCCAATGCTGATTTTACAAGCAGGAGACGATCTTGTTGTGAGTAATGTGGCTCAGCGAAGTTTTCATGAGAACAGTCATCTTTGTCATTTAGAAACAATCCCAGATTCGTATCATGATATGTTGATAGAAGACGATAAACATCGAGATATTGTATTAAGAAAATTGATTAATTTCTTTAGTAGTGATTATAAGTTTTATTAAATACGATTAGAACATAGTATGAAAAAGCCCTGTTTGAGACTCATCAAACAGGGCTTTTTTATTTACGTAAAGTGGTTAAAACTTATAGTTTACACCGACAGTAACAATATATTCTGATTCGTCATAGAAAGTAATATTTGAATCGGTTGAGCTGTAGCCTGCAAAAGAAATGAATGACCAATCTTGCCAATCCATAAATTTAGTATATTCATAAGCAGCAAAGAAGCTTAATTTATTGTCTTCACGAGTGTCGCCATAAATAGGGTTTTCAGCCCCGAATGTTCGTTGATTGTAACCAGCAGTTAATACCAACTGGTGTCTTTGCATTAACTTGAAAAAACTCAGTTCAGCACCGTATTGATCGTAAGAGCTTGCTTTTCCGTCCGCAGATGAAGATTGGTAAATAACAGAAGGTAGGATGAATGAAGTACGACTTAGTGGTAAGCGATATTGACCTTTTAAGTAGATCGTATCCGCGTCTCTTTTTAGTATGTCTTCGACGTCATCATTCTCTATGTCTTTGGTGGCATAGGCGGTATCAATGGTAAAGTTTGAGCCTGCAATGTTATCGACTCTAAAACGAAATGCGTTTCCTGAAGCATCGGTTTCTGTACGAGCAGAGCCTTCCAAGTATGGGTCTGCCCACGTCTTACTTGACATAATGGTTGGCAGAATAGAAACATCAATCGCCATTCTTGATTCAAATTGGTATTTATAGCCGACCTCAAGAACAACGGTACCTGTTGCCACATCTTGACGTGTTGTACCGACATGAACTTGTTGATTTAATTCTTGGCCAAACGTATAGGCAATGCTTCCAAGAGGAAAGGCCATAAAGCCACTGTCAGTGGATGCATTTTGTTTGTTTGATGTAATGGTGTCATCACCTTCGGTATTAAAATTGGAAGTTGAAGACGTAAATCCTGTCGTTAACGCAATTTCTCCACTAACCCCTTCTTTCTCTGCTAGCTTCGCCTGTGCGGGCATACTCATTATGCAGGCAGTAAGAAGTAAATAGCGTAAGTTCATTCTTCGTCATCCTTTGGTTACTATGATGTTAATAACTACATTGAAACAGTTATAGTAGAAGTTATCAATGATGACGAACCATAAGTTGCGATTATATTTTCATCTAAAAATAAATACGAACGAACCGCTTTGTATTCAAACAATGATCGTTGGCTATTTTTAAATAGGAACAAATGTGCTTATTTGTTCTATTTTTCTTTTATGTTGAGATGACTACACTGTCTCGATTAAAAATAATAGGATGAGATAATGACAGAGAAAAAAATAAAGTGGGGCATTGCAGGGCTTGGGAACATAGCGCACAGATTTGCTCAAGACTTAACAAGCAACAGTCAATGTGGAGAATTACAGGCCGTTGCTGCTAGAGATGTTGATAAAGCAGAGCGGTTTGCTACCCGTTATAAGGCGGTATCTGATTATGGTGATTATGAACAATTAGCGACGGATCCTACCGTTGATATTGTTTATGTCGCGACAATTCATCCTTATCATAGACCCTTAGTTGAGTTGTTTCTTTCTCACCATAAACACGTTTTAGTTGAAAAGCCGGCGTTTACTAATTACCAAGATTGGCAAGACATGCAGAAACTTGCTAAAGATAACGGGGTGTTATTGCTTGAGGCAATGAAAACGGTTGTGTTCCCCGCTTATCGAGAGTTGAAGGCTTTTATGAATGAACACAAGATTGTCGTGGATTCCATAGAAGCCTCTTTCGGTAATGAAAGTGTGTATGACCCTAATATATTTGTATTTAATCCTGAATTGTCAGGGGGAGCGACACTAGATGTCGGAGTATACGGCGTTTGGTTTTACTGTGATTTATGCCATTTCTTTGGTGAAGATGTCCCAACACCGTCGGTCTCTATTACCGCAGAACACCCTGAATGGAGAGTTGATGAAAACGTGGAGTTTTTATTTGATGGAAAGATTAAAGGAAAAATAGGGGCGTCAATTTCAAAAAACTTACCAAGGAGCGCGATTTTAAAAGGCGATGGTGTTGAGATCGTTATACATGATAAATGGTGGAACCCTTCACGAATTGATGTACATTTAAGCGGTCATACTCACACCATTACGCATAGCAGTGGTGGAGGGTTTGAACATGAAATAGATCATTGTTCAGAGTTATTATTAAACAATGCTCAAACTTCCTCAGTGCTTAATACCGAAATCAGTGGGCAGGTATTGTCTATACTAGAGCAAGCGTTAATCACCAACGGATATACACATTTAACGAAAAGATAAAATTGGGTGCAATGGAGAATATAAAAAGAAAACTAGAGGTTTATGAAATACTTTTTCGTAAGTATGGACCGGTAGCATCAAGCTGTAATATTACAGAGCTTTCATTACTATTGAAGGTGAGTGAACGTCATGTTCAAACCGTGATTAAGAGATTGGTTAATACGGGTTGGATTGAATGGAAAGCAACGCCGGGTCGCAGTAAAAAAGCACAATTAACGTGTTATAAAGAACCGATTGAAGCGTGTTATGACTGCGTGTCTAATGTAGTCGATTCTGGTAATACTGACTCTGTTTTGAATATACTCAGTTTTGGTGGACGTAATGCTTCTATTGAGCTTAAAAAGTATCTTCTCCATTCCAATAACATCGTACCACGCTCGGTTTGTATGCCTTTTCATCGGAAGATTGGCTCCTTATTACCTCATCACGCAATCTGTCGTACCGAGCGTTATTTAGTGAGTCAAATTTTTCAGCGTTTAGTGAGTATTGATAACGATATTATTCACCCTGATTTTGCACATCATTGGGAGCATGATTCTTCTGCAGCACAGTGGCGTTTTTATCTTCGAAGTGGCGTTGTCTGTCATGACGGAAATCCGTTAACGGCAAAAGATGTTGTACGTTGTTTAAAAACACTGATAGCCAACTATTATTGGAGTCCACTTTATTCTAACCTCAAAGGGATTAGGTTTCTTTCTGAAGAGTGTATTGAAATCACCTTATCAGAGGGCGACTTTCATTTGCCAAGATTATTGGCTCGGAGTGAAGCCTCTATTTATCCTATTCATGTATCGACAGATAAGATCGTTGGTTCTGGCCCATTCTTCATACACCCACAAATCCACTCTTTCCAACAACGG
>NZ_CAWPRC010000123.1:0-250 GCF_963890165.1 Aliivibrio sp. SR45-2
CGATTGATATTATTGCGACGTCCACCGATGGCTCAACCAGTACGGGCACGTTTAACATCACGGTGACGGATGCAGATGGTACGTTGCCGGGTGGCGGCGATACGGATAATCCGGTGGGTCCGGTTACCGATTCAAATGCGTTAGATAATACGATTTCAGAGAATGCGGTAATAGGGGATGTGGTTAACCTCACCGGTTTGGCGACGGATCCGGATGGAGATGTGGTGAGCTACAGTTTATCTCCGGCGGA
>NZ_CAWPRC010000124.1:0-245 GCF_963890165.1 Aliivibrio sp. SR45-2
TTTACGGTTCATGATGGTATCGATTATTCAATAAAAGAAAACTCAGAAATGCGTAAGATGAGAAAAGAGCTAAACGACCTAAAAAAAGAGAATGAGTTCTTAAAAAAGGCAGCGGCGTACTTTGCCAAAAACCAAGAGTAAAGTACGCTCTTATTCGTGATTTTAGGAATCATTATAGTGTTCGTTTTCTTTGCCAAGTTTTAAAGGCATCTCCAACTGGTTTTTATGCATGGCATAATAAATCA
>NZ_CAWPRC010000125.1:0-242 GCF_963890165.1 Aliivibrio sp. SR45-2
TGGCGACCATAGCGTTATGGACCCACCTGATCCCATGCCGAACTCAGAAGTGAAACGTAATAGCGCCGATGGTAGTGTGGGGTCTCCCCATGTGAGAGTAGGACATCGCCAGGCTTGAATTTGAATAAGTGCCCGTTCAATAGAACGGGCTTTTATTTCGCTCCCAGTTTGTTGCTGGAGGCAAGTCAACATAACGTTTTTAAGTCTTTCATAAATAAATGAAAAAGTTGAAAATATTATCT
>NZ_CAWPRC010000126.1:0-240 GCF_963890165.1 Aliivibrio sp. SR45-2
AATACGATTTCAGAGAATGCGGTAATAGGGGATGTGGTTAACCTCACCGGTTTGGCAACGGATCCGGATGGAGATACGGTGACTTACACCTTATCTCAAGATGATATTGATGCGGGTTTATTTGCTATCGATGCCACCACGGGTGTGGTGACGGTGATTGGCAATCTGGATCATGATCTTAATGATACTCACTCGATTGAGATCATTGCTACTTCTACCGATGGCTCAACCAGTACGGGC
>NZ_CAWPRC010000127.1:0-239 GCF_963890165.1 Aliivibrio sp. SR45-2
ATTGGTGAAGTGGAAATTCCGAGTTCATCAGCAGCAGATACAGAGTTTACTTATTCGGTGAAAGGGTTCAGTGATACTCACGGCAATCTTGGCGATGAATCGACAAGTGGTGCCGTGTACTTAACGCCGTCAATCACTGTTGATGCGATTTCTGGTGGTGTAATTAACAGCAGCGACATTACGAATGTGGTTGTTAGTGGTAACACCTCTCGATTTGATGGCAGTCAAAAAGTGACGTT
>NZ_CAWPRC010000128.1:0-238 GCF_963890165.1 Aliivibrio sp. SR45-2
GAGGACGCTCACCACTTTGTGGTTCATGACTGGGGTGAAGTCGTAACAAGGTAGCCCTAGGGGAACCTGGGGCTGGATCACCTCCTTAACGATAGATTACGATTTATGAGTGTTCACACAGATTGATTAGGTTAAAAAAGTAAAAAGCAATGGAAGGTGCCCAACACCTTCAAAATATCCAGTGTCCCGTTCGTCTAGAGGCCTAGGACACCGCCCTTTCACGGCGGTAACAGGGGTT
>NZ_CAWPRC010000129.1:0-234 GCF_963890165.1 Aliivibrio sp. SR45-2
CGGACGCGGGATGGAGCAGTTTGGTAGCTCGTCGGGCTCATAACCCGAAGGTCGTAGGTTCAAATCCTGCTCCCGCAACCACATTTAGATTAAATGCTTTTATAGCGTTGATCATGCGACACTAGCTCAGCTGGTAGAGCGCAACCTTGCCAAGGTTGAGGTCACGAGTTCGAGCCTCGTGTGTCGCTCCATTTTCACTTTTAAGTGTTGATGGTTTATAGTTTCATTGTACTT
>NZ_CAWPRC010000130.1:0-234 GCF_963890165.1 Aliivibrio sp. SR45-2
TTGCCGCCACGTTTGCTCTTTCAGGATCTGCATTTGCAGCAGACCTTGAAAAAATACACTTTATTATTCCTGGTGGTGCCGGAGGCGGTTGGGATATGACCGTTCGTGGTACGGGTGATGTACTATTAAAATCAAACCTGATTGAGCAGGCCTCTTATCAAAACCTTTCTGGCGGTGGCGGTGGTAAAGCCATTGCTCACCTTATCGAGACGGCCAATCGTCAAACAGACACCT
>NZ_CAWPRC010000131.1:0-233 GCF_963890165.1 Aliivibrio sp. SR45-2
AACGTCACTTTTTGACTGCCATCAAATCGAGAGGTGTTACCACTAACAACCACATTCGTAATGTCGCTGCTGTTAATTACACCACCAGAAATCGCATCAACAGTGATTGACGGCGTTAAGTACACCGAGCCAGTGGTGATTGGTTCACCGAGGTTACCGTGAGTATCACTGAATCCTTGAATCGTATAAGTCCATTCCATATCCGTTTCAGATGAAGTTGGAATTTCCACCTC
>NZ_CAWPRC010000132.1:0-227 GCF_963890165.1 Aliivibrio sp. SR45-2
AATCTAAATGTGGTTGCGGGAGCAGGATTTGAACCTACGACCTTCGGGTTATGAGCCCGACGAGCTACCAAACTGCTCCATCCCGCGTCCGAATGCATTGTTAAGTACAATGAAACTATAAACCATCAACACTTAAAAGTGAAAATGGAGCGACACACGAGGCTCGAACTCGTGACCTCAACCTTGGCAAGGTTGCGCTCTACCAGCTGAGCTAGTGTCGCATGATC
>NZ_CAWPRC010000133.1:0-70748 GCF_963890165.1 Aliivibrio sp. SR45-2
CCAAGTTTATAAAGATGCCCACAACGCGGGGATCCTCGTTAATGTGGTTGATGATACTGCTCATTGTGATTTCATTACCCCGTCAATGGTGAACAGAGGAAGAGTTCAAGTTGCCATTTCTAGTGGTGGTGCTTCACCTGTTTTGATACGAATAATTAGAGAACAATTAGAGACTCAATTATCAACAAAAATCGCAATGTTAGCGGATTTTGGTGCAGACAAACGCAGTGTTGTTAAAGATGCATTTTCAACAGTGGATGAACGACGTAAATTTTGGGAAGCTTTTTTGCGATCCCCTGAAATAGAAAAATTAACGACTAGAAATGAATTAGAAGATTTATTCAGACTCCATTTATCATCATCGGTAGAAGTACAGGCAGAGCGTAATTGGATTGAGTACAACAAAGAGACCGAGATGTTGTCATTAAAGTCCCTGCGTTTAATGCAACAAGCCGAATGGGTATTGTGCTTCTCTGATTGCCCTGATGAGTTTATAGAGCTTTGTCGTCGTGATGCAGAGCGAATTTACATTGATACTGAAGCGGCTTTATTAGAGCGCTTACAAAAAGCAGAGAAAGAAAAGATAAGAGTAACTGTACTAGTGAAGAAAGGACGCTTACTCAGTAACAATGAGTTACAAGGCTATATGAGTAATGATGTCTACGTACCGACGTTATAATATTGATCGTTAAACCTAGGATAATGAATGCAATACCTTGCTATAAAAGACGCGATTGAAGAGCAAATAGAAAGTGGAATGCTAGAAGTTGGGCATAAATTACCATCAGAAAGAACACTAGCAGAAGCGTTTTCAACGACTCGAATTACGCTTCGTGAAGCACTTTATCACTTAGAGTTATCGGGTAAAATATACCGAGAAGAACGTCGCGGATGGTTTGTTTCTTCGAAAGGGATCGTGTTAAATCCGATGGTCGATTTAGATCTGGCTGTATTATGTTCGAATCAAAAACGACGTTATATAAAAACCACCCTCAATGCACATAAAATATTAGCACCTAAAGCCATTGCAAATGCGTTGCAATTGACGCCTTTTTCTTATGTACTTGCGTTGTCATCTGTTATCTCTATTGATAGCAGAAAAGTGGCTATTCAGTATCAATACATTCCAGTAGAGCGTTTTCCTAAGTGGCAACAACCTGAAAATGAACCCTCTATAGTGACTTATTTGAAAGATCACTATTTGTGTCAGGCTGATTTGATAACAATGAAAATAGGCGTTCAACCTGCGGAACTGATTGAGTCAACGGCATTGAATATTAGCAGTGGAAGCATGCTTTTTTCTGTGAAACAAACGGTTCATGATTCTCAAGGTAAGGCCTTTTTGTACCAAGTGACTAATTGGTGTCATGATGCGGTAAATATAGAAGGTTAATATGCTAATGCCAGTAATTATCTTTTCAGAATTAATGACATTGATGCAAAACAGAAGCCGATTCTGAATGTAAAAATACCACGAATAAATCGTGGTATTTTTATTTATAGAGGAAGTGGATTACAGCGGTATTAGCGTAATAATTTCTTGGCTTGAGTTCCGCCAACAGGACGGCTTACCGAAATTGTTCTGCCTTTCTTTAATCCTTTTTCATAATCAGCAGTAATGTTTGCCATTGCTTCTCTTAACTGCTGTTTGAATGTTTCTCTATCAATATTTTGAAATTCTTTATCAATGTAATCATTAATTTTGTTTGCAGAATCATCATCAGGGGCAATCACGGGTAATTTTTCAAGCGCGCCTTCAATCCAACCCGCTAAAAATGAATTCACACGTCGAGTGACTTCAAGTTGCCCAGTCCCTGAGCCGGCAAAACTATTTTTGAATTGGCCTGTTTGTTCGTTCATTTCTCGATAAACAATATCAAAGGCAAATGCCGCAAAAATAGCGCGATCAGCAGAACCAATAAATTCTACTTTTTTTAGTCCTTTATGGTTCAGCAGAACCGCTTCAACCCCAAATCGTGTATTGATACCACGAATGATTTTTAGAATATTACTGCCTACATTGGCAGGAAGAAGATGGGTACTTTGCGTTTTCCCCATTTTGATAAACTCAATGTCATCTTTCTCAAGACCATACTTAAGCATAAGGCGATGCGCCATTCTAATGGCTTGAGCGGCTTCATTCACATTTGCTGAATTACCAAGTTCAAGACATTTAGCGATCTTTTTTAGAGCCTTTTGCTTTGCTGATGACATTATCTATCCTTTCTTTTTTTGGGGCGTATATTCTACCTTTCTCTTTCAAAATTTGGAAGATAGAAGAGGCGCTTACTTTGTGTTCTTAATGAAATAAATGGGGATAAAAGAAAGGTTGGTGTGGTTTATTAAGGAAATGATAAAAGAAGAAGAGAGATAAGGGTGTTTTTATAAAATCAAAGTAAATAAAAACACCGTCAAAATGACTCGTGGCTGAAAAAGGAGAGGGCGTTAAATGCCTAGTTCATCAAATAATGAGTCGTTAATATCCTGAGTATTCTCTATTTTTTGTTCCGTTTTCTGATTGTTTCCAACTTTATGTTGTTCGAACAAATCATCAGCATCGAATTCGTCTTCTTGTTCGAATTCTTCAAGTTGAATAAACTCTGTTTTATCCATCGCTAGTTCAAGATAGAAAATATTATTATTTTGAGTCGTAAATGTAACACGACGTGCTTGAGGGCGATCAAGGTTCGTATCTACAGACAGAATGACTTGCTTATTTAAGGCCAACATTTTTGGTTGGTTTTGCGAAATCGTGGTTTGAAGCTGTTTGCGGATTTGACCCGTAAAATCACCTACGATTTGATTCATTAACTCACCCAATACGTCACCAACTTCGTCTGATGTATGCAAGATAGCAAGTTCTTCAGCAGGCATGCCCATTGTTTGCATGTATCGAGTATACAACTCAAGAGCGGCATCTTTTGTGAAGTTAGTGATAACCAATCCAGAGAAACCACCATCAAATAAAACAAAGCAACCAAAGTCTGGTTTTAAGCTTGTTTTCGATATTTTTTGAACCATGGCTGAGTAATTAACTGAACTTTGAGTTGCCTTCGTTAATACGCCTGACATCGAGCGGCACAACGTTAATAAAATATCATCAGTTGTAATTGTTTTATTTTTTCTTATCGCAGGTTTCATAACGTTCTCTATCAAAATGAGTTAAGAGGAGCTGATGCCATATCGCGTGATCATTGAATCGACGACTTTCTAATATGGGCCATATACTAAAGCAAGAACAGTGCCACAGCTAAAAGGAATAAGAGGGCATTAGGTTTGTGTGTGAGTATTAATTCAAGACATAAAATATTTGGTTGATATAGCATAGGTTTGATGTTTTATCCACGCGAGATGTTGTAAAGTGTGTTTAGAACAACAATATGGTGCTGAGGGATCAGCAAGTGAAGGAGCATGGAAGCAATGTTACCAGCGTTAAAATTTCAATCGACTATCGATTCTGTTGTATTAACTTATCTAGAAGCCTTAAAACATACTGATTTTAAAGGCGATATAGAAACCACTTACGCCAGTCGCTTAGCGGTATCTACCGATAACAGCGTCTACCAGCAACTACCACAAGCGGTGTTATTGCCCCGTTTCACTGAGGATGTTCAGTGTCTTGCTGCACTGGCAGATAAACCTGAATTTAGAGGGATTACCTTTTCTCCTAGAGGAGGCGGTACGGGAACTAATGGACAATCATTAACAAAAGGTATTGTGGTTGATCTCTCTCGTCATATGAATAAAGTGATCGAGATTAATCCGCTAGAAGGCTGGGCCAAAGTTCAAGCTGGGCTTATTAAAGACCAACTTAATGATGCACTTCGTCCGTATGGTTTTTTCTTTTCTCCTGATTTATCAACCAGTAACCGAGCAACACTTGGGGGCATGATTAATACCGATGCTTCCGGTCAGGGATCACTCAAATACGGTAAAACATCCGATCATGTATTAAGTGTCACTGCTATTTTAGCTAATGGTACTGTGTTAGATACGGCTTTAACCAAAGAGAATCAACCGAAAGCGGCATTAACGGCTCTTGAAGTGACGGAATCAGTATGCCGAACTAAACGTCAACAAATTACGGATAAATTCCCTCCGTTAAACCGTTTCTTGACGGGGTATGACCTAAAAAATGCGTTGAATATTGAAACGGACAATTTTGATATTACTCGAGTGCTGTGTGGCGCAGAAGGGTCTTTGGCTTTTCTCACTGAAGCCATTGTAAATATTACGCCTATTCCAAAGGCAAGAACCTTAATCAACGTGAAATATGACAGTTTTGATGCGGCATTAAGAAATGCGGCATTCATGGTTGATGCAAACGCATTATCTGTTGAAACAATTGATTCTCGAGTTTTAAATTTTGCGAAACAAGACATTGTTTGGCATAGCGTGAGTGATCTCATCACTGATGTACCAAACAAAGATATGCTTGGCCTAAATATGGTTGAGTTTGCAGGCGCAGATCAACAAGAAGTCGATCAGCAAGTGTCTGCGTTAATCGAAAAACTTGATGTGTTGATGGAAAGTGGTAAATCAGGGTTAATCGGCTATCAAGTGACACAAGATGTGGCAAGTATTGGCCGTATTTACACCATGCGTAAAAAAGCCGTTGGGTTACTCGGTGCTACAAAAGGCGCGGCTAAGCCCGTTGCTTTTGCTGAAGATACTTGCGTACCTCCTGAAAATTTAGCCGATTTCATTCAAGAATTTAGAACCCTACTTGATGGGCACAAACTTAACTACGGTATGTTTGGTCATGTTGATGCTGGCGTACTTCATGTTCGTCCTGCATTGGATATGTGCGATCCGGAACAAGAAGCTTTAATGCATACGATTTCTGATCAAGTGGTGGCTTTGGTTTCTAAATACGGCGGCTTAATGTGGGGAGAACATGGTAAAGGTTTCCGTTCAGAATATGGTCCTGAATTTTTTGGTGATGAGCTTTTTACTGAGTTGAGAAGAGTAAAAGCCGCGTTTGACCCTTACAATAAAATGAACCCAGGCAAAATTTGTACACCATTAGACAGTACTGATGAGCTTGTCAAAGTGAGTGACACTAAACGTGGGTTTTATGATCGCCAAATTCCTGTTGAAGTCAGAGATAGCTTTAATCAAGCGATGGAATGTAATGGCAATGGTTTATGTTTTAATTACGAAACCAGTTCGCCAATGTGCCCATCAATGAAAGTGACTTCTGATCGCCGTCATTCACCAAAAGGGCGAGCCGGCCTTGTACGTGAATGGCTACGTCAATTGGCTGAGCAAGGTGTTGATCCCGTCAAGTTAGAGCACGATTTATTAACAAAGCGTCCATCGATAAAACAAATCATCGACCGTATTCGTAATCGTATAAATAAAGAGAAAGAATACGATTACTCTCATGAAGTACATGAGGCGATGATGGGGTGTTTAGCATGTAAAGCATGTGCAAGCCAATGCCCAATAAAAGTTGACGTACCAAGCTTTCGTTCACGCTTTTTAAATATGTATCACAGTCGTTACCAGCGCCCAGTAAAAGATTACTTGGTGGCAAATATTGAAACGATGTTACCTATAATGGCAACGATGCCAACCGTAATTAATGGTGTTTTAAAGCAAAGTCTTACACAAAGCATGACGAAGCGTGCGATTGGGTATGTTGATATGCCATTGTTATCTGTTCCTACCTTAAAAGAAAAATGTCGAGAACGAGATATTGAGACATTTAACCTAGAAACCTTGAAAGGGTTGTCTGATAAAGAGAAGCAGAGTTATGTGTTGATTGTTCAAGACCCTTTCACTAGCTACTATGATGCGAGTGTTATCAGTGATTTTATTGAGTTAATACAGCGTTTAGGTTTAAAACCAATACTGCTGCCATTTAAACCAAATGGAAAAGCTCAACACGTAAAAGGTTTCTTAAAACAATTTACCTCAACAGCAAAGAATACGAGTGAGTTTCTAAATCAAATTGCGACACTGGATATTCCAATGGTTGGCGTGGATCCTGCATTGGTTCTTTGTTATAGAGATGAATACGCAGAAATGCTTAAAGACCAACGTGGTGATTTTGAAGTTCTCACGGTTCATGAATGGTTAATGCCGCGATTAGTTGAGTTTAACAAATCGAACATTATTGATGTTAGGCCATGGAAATTGTTTGCTCACTGTACAGAGAAAACAAAAATGCCAAATGCGGAGAAAGAGTGGGGAGAAATATTTAACCACTTTGGATTAACACTGCATACCGTACCTGTTGGTTGTTGTGGAATGGCTGGGACGTATGGTCATGAAGCCGATAAAGTTGAAACGTCTAAAGCCGTCTATGATCTAAGCTGGAAAGCTAACCTTAAAGTGTTAGATAAAGATCGATGTTTAGTTACTGGATATTCATGTCGTAGTCAGGTTAAACGATTTGAAGGAGAGCAATTAAAGCACCCCTTACAAGCGCTACTGACAAATATTTAATATTGGAATGACTCTGCGTTACTTTATGGTAAAGTAGCGCGGATTTTACACATAGTTGTAGAACTATTTTTTATAAACGAATGATAAAGCGGTGGTATTACTACCATTTTGTTATTTACGGGTTGTTATATTGTAATCAATGTTTCTAATTAGAGTTAATAATATAGATGAGCACCGCTGAATTAATTAAACGTATTCCGCACATGAATGTTCTTGTTTTCACTGAAAAACGAGAACGTAGTACCCAGATCCGCCAATTTTTTCAAAAGGCGGGCTTTAAGAGTGCAGATAACTTTAATGTAAGTATGAAGGCGTCTGATTTGCCCGTGTATGAATATTACTTCATTGAATATCGTTATTCTGAACATGAAGTAATATCGGACATCGTTAAGAGTGCACGAGCTAAAGCTAAATTTGGTAAGCGACCAATCTTTATTATTGATATTGAAAATGAAGAGTCTCAAGTCGATGAAATCAATGCGAGAGAACTCTTCCCTGATTTTGTTGTAAATAGCCCAATTAATTTTGGTTATATTGATGAGTTAATTCGTAAATCATTCAATTTAACCTTATTGATTGAGAAATTGATTGCTGAAGTCAATAACTCCCAAGCGGCTTTTATTAAGCGAGCTCAAACTTATACTGGCACGTATAAGAACCGTATGCTTTTAAACATGACATTAGAAGAGTTAAATAAAGCGAAAGATTCTGTCACATTTAAAAAAGTATACCAACGCCATGATAAAAGCGAGATCATGCCTCAGAACTTAATGGCTTATTGTGAAATGGTTGAGAAACCAAAAGCGATTCCTGTTCTTGAATTATTATTACGCTCAAAGCGTTATCAGTTCCAAGCGAATTTTATGCTTTCTGCTATTTATGCAGAAGCAAAGCATACGAGTAAGGTTCAGATTGCACTTACAAAAGCGTATGAAAATAATCCTAAAAATGACGATGTATTTTATGCGTTTCTTGATTTTATCATCGAGAACAATGAATCATTATTATTGCATAATATGGTCATGAAACGTTTTTATCATATAGGGATTACTCCTTCGACATTAAACCGAATGGTAATAGATCTTGCTAATGCTGTTTATAAAACGAACGTCGTTTTTAATAAAAACGATTATAAATGCTTCTTTGGTCAATTAATTATGACATTAAAGAAACGTATTTCTATGGATAAACGCGATGAACTGCAAGGGTTCATTAATGTACTTGTTGCTCGTCAATTGTATAAGCAAGGTAAGCGTTATAAAGCAAAAGCGATTGCGGTATTAAATTATCATCGTTTTCTTTCTAATCGAAAAGTTGCTTCTGATGAATTTCGTGTTGCTACTTTTGGTGTGCTAGCAATGGCGGGGGAAATAAAGCTGTGTGTCACACTGTATAAAATGTTTGATCAAGCTGGACTTAAAAAAACGGCCCCTCAGTTATTACAGCAATCGATGGCCCATTTTCAAAAGTTGAATAAAGTATACCAATGGCTAAGAGCTCAAAAGTCTGCGGATGAAAACAATCTACAATTGGTAAAAATCGGTCAAACGTACCCTTATTCTTCGGATCTTAATTACATGTTATTAACGCTAACATTAAGAGGGAAAAATTTGATGAAAGATCCTAAAAACATTAAACAATGTTTGGCGATTATTCATCGAATGGAAAAGACCAATAACACCGCAGGTTACGAGAATGTAATGTCATCAGTTGAGCAAAATAAAAAAATTCTTATTGATGTATTGTTAGGTAGCTCATAATTTTATCTGTTTTTTTTCTTAATAGGTTTCATCCATCACAGAGATAGGAAAGAGTGATTTAGCTTTTTTCTAAAAATAGTCCACACTTAAGTTATCAAAATAAAAGATAGCGATTGCTAGGGGTATACATGATGGAAAATAAAAAAGTAAAACAATACATGAGCGCACGCCCACTTTCTTTGACAGCGGATATGTCATTATCAGCAGCGTTAGACCAATTTATTACTTCACAACATATTGGCGGCCCCGTTGTTAATGAACAAAGAGAAGTGATTGGATTTATTTCAGAACAAGATTTGATTAAGTCACTTTTGGGTGTGAGTTACCATTGCCAAGATACGCACGTTGTTGGTGATGTAATGAGACAAGATGTCTTAACGGTAACGCCTGAAGATAATATTATCGAGCTTGCACAAAGTATGACGGCGGATAAACCTAAAATTTACCCTGTTGTCGATGGTGGTAAATTGGTTGGTATTATTACTCGACGTAATGTACTGCAAGCGATCAGTGAATCGATTGGTCATTGTTTTAAACATCCAGTTTAATCATTTAGTAGCATTCACCATCTCCCGATTACAAATTTGTCAGTTATTGTACGGTTAGACATTGGTAATTAATGAAAGGCACCTCGGTGCCTTTTTTTGATCTTATTCTTTTTGTATTAATTAATGTTATCGCTTGACCTTAGAGTTAACTCTAAGGTTTATAGTGACTGTAATAGTTAATAATACCTAACAGTAAGAAAGGATATTCTCATGTGTACATCTCATAAAACACTCGATCTCAACACCAAGCAACACAATCACGATCACAAACATAACCCTTCAAGCTCATGTTGTGCCGCACCACAAATCACAAGCATTAAAGCGGAATCGGCAGTGTCTGATTGCTGTAGTTCAGTTGATAAGTCAAGTGACGGTGATTCTTGTTGTAGTTCGGATCCTGGAGAATCGGACCCCTCAGTTGCCATTCCTGCAACAAGTACTTTTTCTCGCAGTTGGCTGATTGCTGACATGGATTGCCCAAGTTGTGCTGCTAAATTAAAAAAAGCGATTCTTGCCATTCCAGAAGTGACGGACGCTAACGTTATCTTTGCAACAGAGAAACTGACGGTAAGAACCAATAACGAAGCGGCGTTTGAGCGAGTAATTAGTGTCGCGAAAACCACGGGTTTTCCATTATCTGACATGGGGTCAAAAAACGCATCAGAAAGTGATGCACAACCATTTTGGCGTAAAAATATTTTATTGATCATCCTTGTTGCCTTTTTAGTCATTGCGACAGGTATTAATTTAGTTAACAAAGAACTCGGGACCATTGCATTCACGGTTGCTGGTTTATTTGGCCTTATTCCAATTGGTAAAAAAGCGATTCGTTTAGCTATCAATGGCTCTCCATTTTCGATAGAAACGTTAATGACAGTTGCCGCTATTGGTGCTGTGTATTTAGGTGAAACGGTTGAAGCCGCTATGGTTATCTTATTGTTTATGTTAGGTGAACAATTAGAAGGCTATGCGTCAGCGAAAGCTCGTAGTGGCGTAAAAGCGTTAATGGACTTAGTGCCAGATACAGCGCTACGCATCAATAAAGATGGCACTAAAGAAGAGGTTTCGGCTTCCGATCTGAAAGTCGGAGACAGAGTTCAAGTTTCTCCAGGCGATCGTTTAGCTGCCGATGCAATATTAGCGTCAGAGTTTGCTTCTTTTGATGAAAGTGCCTTAACGGGAGAGTCTGTTCCTGTTGATAAAAAGACGGGTGATGTATTAATGGCAGGGTCGATTGTTAATGACCGTGTAATTGAAATCGAGATAACGTCAGCTCAAGGTGAAAACGCGATTGATCGTATCTTACATTTGATTGAAGAAGCGGAATCCCGTAAAGCACCGTTAGAGCGTTTTCTTGATAAATTCAGCCGTTGGTACACACCAGCAATGATGCTGTTATCACTACTCGTTATTATTATTCCACCATTGATGTTTGGTCAATCATGGGATACGTGGATTTACCGTGGTTTAGCAATGCTACTTATCGCTTGTCCGTGTGCGTTAGTGATATCAACACCCGCAGCTATAACTTCTGGTTTGGCAACGGCAGCGAAAAGAGGGGCGTTAATTAAAGGTGGCGCAGCATTAGAAGAGCTAGGCCATATTAAAAATATCGCGTTTGATAAGACAGGTACCTTAACGCAAGGTAAGCCAGTTCTCACTGATATTCGAGTACTTGTTGAGACGGAAACTGAAGACAGTATCTTATTGCAATCAGCCGCGGTAGAGATGGGGTCGTCACATCCATTAGCAAAAGCGGTGGTAATAAAAGCACAAGAACAAGGCCTGATGGTTATTGAAGCGGATGATCGTGAAACGGTTGTAGGTAAAGGGATAAAAGGGGTCGTTGATGAAAAACGAATCGCACTTTATGCGCCTCAACAATTTGATGGAGAAGTTACTTCTGAAGCCGAGAGCCAAATCGCGTTTTTAGAAGAGCAAGGAAAAACGGTTGTTTTAGTGCTAGTAAATGATCAAATATCTGGTTTATTAGCGTGGAGAGATGAATTACGTCCTGATGCGAAAATTGCAGTTCAGAAGTTAGTTGCACTCGGCATTACACCCATCATGTTAACGGGTGATAACGAACGTGCTGCCAAAGCGATTGCTGCAGAGCTGAATATTGACTATAAAGCGGGTTTATTACCGTCAGACAAAGTGAAATACGTTGAGCTGTTAACAGCAAAAGCAAAAACGGCAATGGTCGGTGATGGTATTAATGATGCGCCAGCAATGAAAACTGCCTCTATTGGTATCGCGATGGGCGGGGGAACGGATGTTGCTCTAGAAACGGCTGATGCAGCGTTAACTCATAATCGATTAGAAGAACTTGCACCAATGGTTGCGCTGTCAAAAGCAACACTAAGTAATATTCGCCAGAACATTACGCTAGCGCTGGGATTAAAATCCATATTCTTAGTGACAAGCTTGTTTGGTATTACCGGCCTATGGGTTGCTGTTCTTGCTGATAGTGGAGCAACGGCATTAGTTACATTAAATGCATTGCGTCTCTTACGATTTAAAGAAAAATAAACGTAGGATACCGTAAAAATAAAACCGCCATTTTATTTGTTTAAAATGGCGTTTTTTTTGTTCATGAATTTGCAAGAGTAAGGTAAGTCGAAACATCAACGTCATCAATTTGTTCTGGTTTTAAAAATTTGTGAGCGTACTCAAGGTAAACGTCATCTTCTAAAAATAGTTGGAATATCTCTTTATCTATATGTTGATTTTTTGCCATGAAAGCCAATATTTTTAATGATTCAGACAATGTTTTAGGTGTTTTATAAGGACGGTCATTGGCGGTAAGTGCTTCAAAAATATCAGCAATAGCCATCATCCTTGCGGTTACGGGGAGCTCTGATGCCGGAACTGAATAAGGGTAACCTTTGCCTGACATTTGTTCATGGTGCCCACCTGCAATTATCGGGATGTTTTTTAAGTGCTCAGGATAAGGAAGGGCTTCAAGCATGGTGATGGTTTGAATAATATGATCATTTATTAAGAAGCGCTCTTCGTTCGTAAGGGTACCGCGCTGTGCTGATAGATTATAAACTTCTCCGAAATTAAATTTAAACTCAAATGGTTGGAGTGCAAATCGCGTATCGGTAGCTTTGTTTATATCCCACGGTATTTGTTGGCTGCGGTTATCTTGTAAAATGAGTTCGACAGAGGGGGTTACTTTTTCATCATCAGAAAGACGTTGAGTTTCTTCCCATGATAGTCCAAGTTGTTTGTCTAAGGTTCTCACAAAATTTCTTTGTGCTATTTGTTGTAGTCTATGTTGATTTTCTTCACTGAAGAATTCATTACCAAGATTGGACTCCGCAATAAAAGAAAACTCATTGTCTAATTGAGCGATCGTATCATGGTAGTTTCGCTCTAATTCGGGCGTATTCTCTTTATGTTCAATAATTGTTTTTAAATAAAGGATTTCGGCGTCTCGTTTTAGTACTTCAAATCGAGTGCGAATTTCATGAATACGGTTAGTAAACATGTCCAGTTTTGTTGCTTTATCTATTACGTGATCTGCAGTGGTTAGTTTCCCACAATCGTGCAGCCAAGAAGCAAGGTACAACTCTTCCCACTCAGGTTCACTAAGCGAAAACTCTTTCCACTGTGTTTCATTTTTTTGAGCCGATCTTGCTAACATTAGGGTTAATTCCGGCACTCTCTGACAATGGCCTGCAGTATGAGGCGATTTTGCATCAATGGCAGAAGCAATCGATTTAGTAAAAGAAAGTAAGAGGTTTTTTTGTTGCTCTAGAAGTTTATTTTTATCAATTGAAATTGCGATTATTTGAACTAAACGTTCAATAAATAATAGCCGGTATTTAGGGACAGTATGATTAAGAGGGACTTCAATGAGTAGGCAGCCAATAAGCTTTTTCTTATCATTATGTAAATTGAAGTAATGGACAGAAGCATCGTAGTAATAAGATTTATCTTGATTCTTGATAGGGATCTTTTTCCCACCCTCGATACTGCTTAATGTACTCTCGTTATTGGTGACATAAAGATAACTGTGTCCTGTCGTAATTTGATGTATTTTTTTGTCAACAACCGCGCCTAACTGAAATAGATTACCGCTTTTTGCAATGATGAAAACCATTTTTAAAATATCATCGATGGTTTTATCCATTGTTTCAAGTGTGCTGCTGAGGTTGTGAATTTCTTTAACAATCGAATTTTGTTTTTGTTGTTGATTAAATTGGAAGTGATTTATTTTCTGTGCGTTTTTTAGGAGCGTAACTAGCCGTTTTGATATGTAAGATGTGGATAGGAATATAATCAATATCGCGAGAAAAATGTAGGCGATGATATTCAAAAATAAATCATTAGAGACGGTATTAAAATTCTGATTAATTACACTTTCAGGGATGAGAGAAACAAAATAAAGAGATCTATGATTTAATTTGTGAACAAAAGCGGTGTAGGTTGAACCATCAAGAGATACGGTCTCATGCTCATTATGTAAAACGCCTTGCAGCTGTGAATAAGATAAAGGAGTGGGCACATGATCAGAGTAAATGATTTCTTTTAATTGATAGTCGTAAAGATAAAACCCAACGTTACGTTTGTTAACCAGTTGATGGTCTTTCGTTTCAAAGAAAATGGCCGTTGATATTTGTAAGATAATTTTGAGGTTCGCATTTTTAGAACGACTTAAATATAGATATTCATCATTGACGGTGTACGTTTTATTTGTGTTCCACATTTTCTCCAATGATGAACTGGTTGCAAATATTGCTTCGATGTTACCGTCGATGTTTTTTAAATTAATACCATTGTTTTTAATATCATAGATATACACATTAGTTAATGCGGGAAAGTGAGAGAAAGCGGAAGATGTAAAGTTAATTAACGATGGTGGGATATTATGAATATCCAGTGATGTTATACCAGAGATCTCTTCTGCTAATGCATCTATTTGGTATATGGTGAAGTTTACGTTATTACTGATAATTTGCTGGTGAAGTTCGGCAACGTCAGATATATGTTCGCTTGATAGTTTTGTGACGGCACTTTTTATATTTGTATATAAATTGATTGAAAATAGGATAAAAATAGTCGCAAAAATAATGAATAAGTACGTTTTTAATGAAATCCGTTTCATTGCACCCTCGTAAAAATATGTGATATCTAACCTTTAACCTAGTGCATAAAAACAATAAAACCAATTATTTACTTGATAATTAATGATTCTTGTCCAAGACTTGATTTATGCATAATTACTATTAGGTGACTATAAATGGATTTGTTGTCTTCTTACCGCTCTAATCAAAAAAGAACAATGCTGCGGGTTTTACCTTCATCGTTACTTATTAATATCTTATCGTTATCAATTCCTCTCGTTGTTCTGCAAATTTACGATCGAATTTTACCAAATCAAAGCTATGGCACTGCGGTACTGCTTCTTAGTGGTGCGAGTATTGCTATTTTAATAGATGCTTTTCTTCGCTTCGTACGTTCTTGGATATTAGCCGCTGCCTCAATAAATACAGAAACAAAGATGTATTCTTATATTTTACATCAACTTACTGAACTGCCTGCTAAGCAATTATTGAGTTTAAAGCCTGGCCATCTTCAGGAAGGGTTGAAGGGGATCTCTTCAATTAAAGAGTTCTATTCCGGCGGTTTACTGAGTGGGTTAATTGATGTGCCCTTTGTGCTTATTTTCCTTTCATTAGTTGCTTATGTGGGAGGGGAACTTGTTCTTATTCCTATTGTTGTTTGGGTTGTTGCGGCAGTGTTTGTTTGTTTGTTTTCGAATAAATCATATCAGCATGCTAAGACTGCAGCAGGAAATGAAATCAGTCGAATGAATTTCTTAGTTATTGTTTTTACGATGCTTGAAGGGGTAAAAAAACAAGCAGCAGAATCACGAACATTTCAATACTTTAAGGAATTAAACCAAAATCGATGGCTATCTATCGCAGAATCAGAGCGTAATACGGCTATCGCACAAGAATGCATCCAAATTGCCGCGTTGGGAACCTCTGTTGTTATGGTTATTATTGGCAGTTTGTCGGTATTATCTGGTGAATTAACTACCGGAGGATTAGCCGCGTGTTCTATCTTATCTGGTCGAGCGGTTGCCCCAATGAGTGCATTAGTGGGATTACGTTTAAAATACAGCTCATTTCAAGTTGCCAATAATTCAGTAAAAGATTTATTTCAGAATATAGCTTCAAAAGAAGCAGTAACATCGGAAAAACTGCCTGTATTTGAATCTTTAACAGCCAAGGATTATTGCATTGAGCGTTTTGGTTTTCGTCACCAATTAAGGCTTTCGGTAAATAAAGGCGATATTGTTACCTTCCATGGAAGGGATACCGATCTACTCAGTCAACTGGTGATTAATCTATCTGGGTTAGAGGCCAAAACAGAAGGAAAACTACTTTGGAATAATCAAGTATCCACTAGTGATTATTATGATTATAGAAATCAAACAGCGTTTGTGACAAGCCGCCCTATACTTATTTCTGGTTCGCTTTTAGATAACTTAACGGGATTTAATGTTAATCAGGTAAAAGAGGTATTGCCATTAATTAAGGCGCTTGGTTTAGATAAAGTTATTTCAGAATTGCCTAACGGTTTAGAAACAAAAGTGGGTTTTCAGTTAGGTGAGCAATTAAGTCAAGGTGGTGTGAAATTGGTTTCTCTAGTCTGTCAACTAGCAAAGCCGGTGCCGTTGTTATTTTTAGATAAACCTGAAATTGCGTTAGATATTGAATCAGTAACTCGGTTAGCAAAAGTACTTTCAATTTTATCAAGTAATGGCAAAACCATTATTTTAAATACTGATCATCCGCTTTTAGTTGAGTTAGCAAAAACGCAAGCAGAGCTTATACCATTGCAAGGAGAAGGTTAATGGATAAGAGTTATCAATCGCAGGTCATTAATTTATTGATGGCGATGGATGTTAATACCAATGTTCATGCTTTTAGTCAGGAATGGATAGCATCAAACCGACTTGAAAGTATGGATGATGTTTTTACATTATTGGATCGATTAGGTATTGCATATACAGTGCACCCTTATACTAAAAAGCTTGCTTCAAAATCGCATTTAGCAGCATTGTATATTACGGATGATGACATTAAAGTTTGTCGATTTTTATTAAATGATTTTCAAACTTACCAACAAGATGAATTTGAAAGTGATTCATTACCCCGTTACGCTATCTCATCTCTTGTCGTTCTTATTCATGAACAACCTAGAGAGAGAAACTCGACAGATTGGGTTGGCGAACGGATAGATAAATTTAAGTCATTATTACCGATGCTGCTGTGTATTAGCTTCTTTGCTAATGTGTTTGCGTTGGCCATCCCTTTTATTACTATGTCTATTTATGATCATGTCATTGGTGGAGATGCAGGTCATGAACTTGGCGGTATTGCAATTGGAGCAGCGTTGTTATTTACGATGATGCTGTTATTAAAAGTCATACGAAGCCAATTGTTAACGACCATTTCAAATCGTATTAGTCGAGAGATCTCTGAAAAGGTGCTATACCGAATATTTAGTTCTTCATTGTTGGTGAATCGTTCATTGTCATCGTCAGCATTAATGTCACGGCTAACGACAGCTGAGAGTTTTAAGGGATTACTTCAAGGTCCTCTTGGGGGAGCATTGTTTGACCTTCCTTTTGTTCTCCTCTTTATTATTGCGATTGGTTTTTTAGGAGGATGGCTAGTTCTTGTGCCTCTTCTTTCACTTCTTTGCTATTACGGGTTAGCTCATCACAGTCAAAAAAAGCTGATGAGAACATCTCATCAAACAACGATATCTGGAACGAATCGTTATTCTTTATTATTTGAATTAAATAGTAAATTGGCTTTTTTACGTAGTGCAAATATGAATGAGTTTTGGATAAAACGATTCGAAAAAGCTAATGTATTAGCAGCCAAAAATAGTTTTTTTCATAGTAGTCATCAAGCCAAGTATACCTCGATTTATTATGCTTTAGGTTTACTTAGTACATTGGCGGTAATCGCTCTTGGTATTGGTCTTATCTTTAATCAAGCGATGACGGCAGGGGGATTGATCGCAACCATGATGCTGATCTCTCGTGTGACAGGACCAGCACAAATGCTTGCGAATAGTGGCTCTCGTTTTACGCAAACAAAGCAAGCTAGGTTACAAATCAATCAGTCGATTAATCAAAAAATAGAAGGTGACTTCTCATTTCAGCATCACTCTTTATCGTCGGAGAAGCCGACCATTGAATTAGAACAAATTACGCTACGTTTCCCTCAACAAATGAAGCCTGCGCTCTCTGGGATTTCACTGAAAATAGAACCAGGACAGGTGGTCGTCATTACTGGGCCAATGGCTAGTGGAAAAACGGCGTTGTTAGAATTGCTTGCGGGGTTAAACCAACCACAAAGTGGGGTAATCAAAGTGAATGGACATAACTTATCGCAATACGATCCTCAAATATACCGTCAATGGTTGGGATACTACTCGGCAAAGCCTGAGCTTTTATTATTAACCATTCGAGAGTTTGTTAGTGATAATCGAAACCTTACTGATGATCTTATGATTGATGCGATTGAGCAGGTTGGGGGAAAAGCATGGTTTGATACGTTATCTTGTGGTTTAGATACTCAACTGAATGAATCGATAGTGGCGAGTATTTCTCATGCTTTATCAGGGTATGAAGCTAAAGTGTTGTCGCAAGCAAAATTGTATCTTCATGAGTATCCGTTTTATTTATTGGATAATCCGGTCATGGATACCGCTTCGCGTGACTTGTTCCAACTATGGATATCTCAACGTAAAGGAAGATCGACAATTGTGTTTTCATCACATGATCCTGAATTAATTAAATTAGCAGACCAAGTGATCATTCTTGATGGCGGGTCACTCGTATACGCAGGACCGTTACCAGATAATTCAAATACAGAGATAGCAATGGAGGCCTCTCTATGAACAAGCAAAATGTGGATGTTGTTGAATCAAGAGTGACGGCTCGTTTATTGTCATTGAGTACTTATTTTATTGCTGTTTGTTTAGTTCTATTTATAGCATGGTCGGTATTCACTAAAGTTGACGAGATTGCCAAAGCTAAAGGTGCTGTTATTCCTGAAGGGGAGCGCCAAATCATTCAAAGTGAAACCGGTGGGCGGCTTAAATCAATTTTGGTTTCTGAAGGTGAGTTGGTTGAAAAAGGTCAAACATTAGTTGAGTTTGATTCTAAATTTCAGAATACCGCATTAGATGAGTTGAATGCACAAAGAGCAGCGTTAGAATTAACGATTGAGCGTTTAAATTCATTGGTAGAAATACGTGACCCTGATTTCTCACAATACGCTGATTTTTATCCTCGACAGGTATCTCAGCAGTTAAAACAACTTGCCGCAGAGAAGGAATTGTTTTTTCAAAAACGCAGCGCTGTGATTAAAGAGCAAGCCCAAGTCGCCGCAGAATTGGAAGGATTACAAACTGAGTTGCCTGTTTATCAACGTCAATTGAATGCGACTAAACAAGAATTAGACATATTAATTAAGGGTCAAAAAGCAGGGAATATTTCTAAATTAAGAGTTTTAGAAATGAAGCAAAAATTAGCTTCGATAGAAAAAGAGATCCAACAAGCAAAGAGTCAAGAGAATGTGTTGAAGCGTAAAGCGGAAACCGTGGGCGCTCAGTTAAAACAGATAGGGGCAGAGGCCAGAGTTCAGGCTAATATTGAGCGTTCTAAAGCAGAAGCGGATTTAAGTGGATTAAGAGCACGTATTCGTTCTGGTAAAGAAAAAGTATTAGATACTGTAGTTAAATCGCCAGTAAAAGGATTGGTTCAAAGTATTCCATCAACTCAAAATGGCGGAGTTATTGTCCCTGGAGGTACGATTGCAGAAATAGTGCCAGTAGAGGGTAAAGCAAGTTTTAAAGCTCGTTTATCACCTCGTGATATTGGTTTTGTTTCTATTGGTCAACCCGCACGAATTAAAGTGGATGCGTTTGATTACAGTCGCTTTGGTGCATTAAAGGGAGAGGTTGAAAAAATATCACCAACGACCAGTAAAAATGAAAGAGGGGATATTTATTACGAAGTTACGGTATCTATTGAAAAATCGTATTTTCGTGATGATCCTGACGCTTTTTCTTTATTACCAGGAATGACAGGAGAGGTGGATATTACAACGGGAGAAAAAAGTGTCTTCCAGTATTTATGGAAACCGATTTACACCAATGTCAGTCGGGCCTTTGGCGAGCGTTAATTATGATTCTGAATAGATAGTTGTAATACTAATCAACAATAAAAAAGGAACGCTAAATTGCGTTCCTTTTTAGATCCAACTTCGTTATTTTTAGGTATTAGGGTCAATATCAGGCAAACCATCAATGTCATTGTGATGATGGTGGTTTTCATCCTCTTGTTTATTGTGGCTATGATCTTGATTGTGGTGCTCCATTGCATCAGATAAATCGATGTGTGATGAGTGGTCATCTGTTATATCAGTATTATCATGTGCTAATACAATATCTAAGTCTGTAGGAGTGTGGTGATCATTATGTTCTGTAAGTTTTGGTGGTGGTGTGATACCTAAAGCATCTAAATAGGCTGAGGCACCAGACGAGTGTTCATCTAAGTCAACCGAGAATGACAATTCACTAATATGCTCATTACTAAAATCTGGTTGATCATGTTGAACTTGAGGTGGCGGAGCTGGGTGTGAAGTATGTGCTATAGGTGTGATTGTCATATCAACCACCTCAGTACCAATATTTAGTTTGCCACTATTCCCCGGGCCGTGACTCAGTATCTGAATGTTGACATGCGCGACAACTTCATCTTGATTTGTACCTTGTAAGGCAACTTCGAACTTATCTTCATGCTGTCCAATGCCAGAAGCACTACCATGTGGCCCTGTGTGAACATTTGCTTGTTCTTGATAATGTAAATCACCGGTTTGAGGATCAATGGTTAGTGTTCCATATTGCCCATGATGACTGGTCACATACTGCCCATTTGGTAAATGGATCCGCCAACCGTGTTGTGTGGTGGGAACTGGGGTTAAAGACGGAAGTAGTGGCAGTGCGCCAAGCGTGGCAGACACTTGATGGCTTCCTGACGGCGGCTTGACCACGATTGGCTCAGGTATGGCACTTGCAGCAAAACCTTGGCTACCTGCGGTATTTCCGTGTTCGTCAGTCATGGTCGCCTGTACTTGAGAACCCGGACGGACTTCAATTTGTAACCCATGCTGTAGGCTGTGAGCATTTAATACATGGTCTTGTCCATTAACGACAAGGTGCTCGCCAATTTTTGCGTCACCAGGAGGCGTAATTGTTGCTGTGATAGTATTTTGGTGTCCGTGAGCAATTTCAGTTTTGCTGTATAAGTTGTCAGCTCCTGCGTTTTCAAAAGTAATAGTAGGGAGGCTAACCTGAGTGTCGACTTGATAAACAACATCTGTGGTGGCGTGAGCGCTGTTACCTGCGCTATCTGTTACTACGATTGATGCTTCAATTTTTTGGTCAGCATCTGCAGTTAACTCGCTACCAGGAACGGCAATGGAATAGTGTCCTTGTGAGTCTACAACGCCAGTATGTTGTGCCCCATTTACGTTCAAAGTAACAATGTCACCGACATTAAAATCACCAGAAACAACCCCTGTGATATCAACAGATGAATTGGATTCTTGGGCGTTAATTACATTATCAGCGGTAATTGGATCGGTCTGAATAGCGACATGTATCTGCGTATCAACGGTGAAAACTTGTGAACCTGTGGTTGCACTCCCCGTATTTCCCACTGCATCTGTTGTTTGGATCGTTGCTTCAATAGAATGTATTGGCGCAGCTTGACCATTCGCATAACTAGTATGGATATTGGCATGTTCTAATATGTTCCCTGTAACTGGAATTGAGAAGCGTCCATTTGCATCGACGGTGCCGGTCAATGACTGAATATTAGCACCGTTTATTTTCAAGCTTACTATATCACCTGCGTGATAATCGCCAGTCACCGTCCCTGTTATTGGAACACTTTGACTCGATTCAAGGGCATTAAGTACGTTATCTTGTGTAACTGAATCGACGGTTATATGTGGAATGGGGTTCTGTGTATCGACTAATAATTGAGTTGAAATACGAGGTGTTGAATTGCCAGCAGTATCTACGGTACCCACTTGTATTGGGTAGTCGTGATCGGACGCCAGAATGTTTTGGTGAACAGATGCACTAAGGGTCAATGACCATGAACCATCCGATTTTACGGTCGCGTCATAAAAATGATTATTACCAACGACAACATACACGACATCACCAGGGTCGATGTTAGAGGTGGTTCCTGTTATTACCAACGGCTGGTTATTCTCAGCAGCATTTAGTGCATTATCTTGCGATATCGGGTTCACTGTCACTGTGCCGGGGGTTGTATCTAAGGTGAAGCTAAAGTGAGCCACTGGAGATAAGTTGCCTGCGATATCGGTTTGTCTTACCTGCAGGTTGTTTACACCTTCTACTGGATTAAATACTGAACTCCAACTGTGTCCGCCATCATTTGAATATTCTACTTTTGCGCCTGCTTCCGTTTGAATTGAAAGCTGAGAGTCTTTAGTGATTAAGTCCGGAGTATTCGTAGAGTGTCGACCTGTGTCGTGGGCCAATGACACTGTTGGTGGTGCAATTGAATTATCAAGGGTGAAGTTTAATGACGTGTTGGCCGACACATTACCTGCGGTGTCAGTTTGTCTTAGGTTAACGTTGTTTGAACCTTGTTGTGGTGTAAAACTCGACGTCCATGTGTGTCCGTTGTCTGTTGAGTATTCAACGGTTGCACCTACTTCTTGCCCTCCAATCGTTAGGGCGCCATCGTGAGTGACTAAGTCAGAATTACTACTACCAGTGTCGTGAGTCAGTGCTATGGTCAGTGGTGCAATCACAGTGTCGACGTGAACTGAAAGTAGTGAAGATGTTGCAGGTATAGATGAAGACGGAGCAAGCGCTTTAGCCGATAGGTTATGATCGCCATCTGTTAAGTTGCTTACCACTGCACTGTATTGACCAGATGCGTCAGATACTGCGTGTCCAATTGGTGTGGAGCCATCGTAAATAGTGACCTGCGAATAGGGAATATCAGTGTGTCCCGTTATTGTTGGCGTTGTCTCTTTGGTGACGTTATCCGTATTTGATTTACCTGTATCATTCGGTGTTATTAAATCTACTGTAACTCCATTGTTTGGTGGCGTATTTGTTCCAGTAGGTAAGCTTGGTTGAATTGCCGTGATTAATGGATTAGTAAGTACACTTGTTGAAATTGTTGGTTGTTGTCCAGGTACAACTGAAATATGACCATTGGTATCAAAAGTTATGAACGTCGATGATTCGCCACCATGATTGTCAGCCACCTTTACTTCAAAAACATCGGTTCCGTGATAGGTGTGCGTTGCTTTGTTATAAGCCATCCCTGCAACCGAAGAGTTTGCAGTGTACACATAGGCACCTGAATCCGGATCGACAGAGATTGAACCAAATTGCCCTGTTGAACTGACGACAGAGAAAGTATGTGTATCTTTAACGTCAACATCGGTTTCAGTGAGGGTTCCCGTTGTCGGGGTGGTTTGGGTAACGGATAGTATAGGGTCATCATTGGTACCAACGACGGTGATGACTATTTGGTGTTTATCTCCTCCGCGAGAAACCACTTCATATGTGACTTGATGTTTTTCGCCTTCAGCAAGCCTATTTAAATTGTTGTTCGAAACCGAGTAAGTCCAGTCGCCGGCTCGGCCAATACTTAAATCACCTCCAAATGGGTCACTCACCGCATGTACATTTCGGTTGGCAACGAATTCACTTTCCCCTGCGTCAGGGTCGGAAACAATTAACACTCCTGATACTGCCACTGTATGTTGAGAGTCACCTTGAACGTGGATATCTTCTTTTACTGAGCCTGTATCGTCTACTGAAAATAAAGCGGTATCATTGACTGCTGCTAACGTGGTAGTGGCCCCAGTATGAGTCATACCACCATGAGTATCTTTCACGTCATAAGTGAAATGTACTTGTCCGTTATAGTCTTTGTCTGGATTGAATGTAAAAGTCCCGTCTTTATTATCAATAACAACACCATGATCTGAAACTAAATTAGCAATGCTTAATTGACTGGCATCATTGGCGTCAACATCGACGGTATTAGCAAGTAGATCTGCAGTGGTTAGCGTTTTCGCTGTATCTTCTTTACCTGAGTGAAGCTGTACTTCTGATGAGCAATATGGGCGGTCGTTACTACCATGAATTGTAATGACAATATCATGGGTTGTTCCATCTTTCGCGCGTATAGTTATGGTATCGGTAAGCGATTCTCCATCGCCTAATTTATCAATGGCAGAACCTACAGTTCCTGGCATTGCGCCATTGTTTTGACTGCCAGCATTTACATTATAATGCCAACTGCCATCCGCGTTTAATATAAGCTGGCCATAACTGCCATGATAGGTGTAGCCCTGAGACCCTACTTGGTTGGTATCGAATTCGTTTTCTCCCGCATCCGGATCTGAAATGGAAAGTTTGCCATCAGCATATAACATCGCCCCCGTTAAATGGCTCATTCCAGGCTGGGCATGATCAGGCGACATATCTTTGCCTGCCGTGTTTTCAGTCACACTGCCGGTATCAACACCACTAATAATTGCATTGTCTTGTACCGCAACGAGTGTCGTTGTTGCCCCTGTATGCGTAACACCACCATGGGCATCTTTGACATCATAACTAAAATGAACAGCACCGTTGTAGTCTTTCTCTGGTGTGAACGTGAATGTACCGTCTTTGTTATCTAAGAGCGACCCATGATCTGAAACTAAATTTTCAATGCTAAGTTTGCCGATATCATTTGCATCTACATCAACAGTATTAGCAAGTAGATCTGTAGTGGTTAGCGTTTGCGCTGTATCTTCTGTACCAGTGGCAAGTGTTACTTCAGAACTGATATAAGGTCTATCGTTATCGCCATGAATGGTAATTACTATGTCGTGAGCTGTACCATCTTTAGAATATATGGTGATGGTGTCGGTCAGTGTTTGATTCTCACCCAGTTCATCAATGGTTGTGCCGACTGTTGTTTTGCGATTACCAACCCAATCAACGTTGCCAACGGTCACGTCGTAATGCCAAGTACCATCAGTGTTTAACAATAAGTGTCCGTATTGTCCATGGTAGGAGTTATTCCAAGCTCCGCCTTTAGAGTCAAATTGAGATTCACCAGTATCAGGGTCAACAATATCCAACTTACCATCAGCCGTTAATGCAGATTGTCCGAGTTTCGCCATGCCAGGTTGTGCGTAATCTGGTGACATATCACCAAAACTACCATGCCCTTCATCGACATCGCCAGTTGTCGTTCCAGTGATTACTGCTACGTCCCCAACGGGATCAAAATGAAGAGTATTTGTAGCCTCTGTAGAGTCGGTATGCCCATCGTTAACAGTATATTTAAACTGAACATCACCATTAAAATCTTGCGCAGGGACGAACTGAAGCTTACTGATGTCAGCTGTAGGGATGTGCTGCCCCGCAGTAATATCGTGGCCATCGAGTACAAACTTACCTTGTGTTGCTGGTGGTAGATCTGTGATTGCGATGGAATGTAGCGTGTCGCCGGTATCAACATCCGTAAACCCAAACTGACTCGCTTGCATTTGATAATGCGTGTCTTCAGTGCCGTTACTTAGCGCAACTTGGGTAACGGTTGGCGCGTCATTGGTGCCAACAACGTCTATGTGCAACTCGTATGCCGTTCCATCATAACTATGAACACGGTAGACAACGGTTTCAGTTTGCCCTTGAGCAAGGTGTTGCAAATTGGCATTATTAACGCTGTACCCCCAATTGCCCATGCTATCAATACGTAACATGCCACCAAACGGATCGTGAACTGCTGATTCACCAAACTGGCTGTACTGGAATTTATTCTCCCCGCTATCTGGATCTACAACTTGTAGTCTTCCATTTGAAAGTTCAGTTGTGACGCCTGCATTGTGCCTGCTATGTGACCCATCTTCAGTGACGTGGTCAGTTGTCACTTCTGAAATGATGGCGCTGTCTGGGGTAGCCGTGAGTGTGGTAGACGCCCCTGTATGAGTCGTTCCGCCATGCGCATCTGTCACGTCATAGCTAAAATGAACCTGACCGTTATAGTCTTTGGTTGGGGTAAAAGTGTATGTGCCGTCTTGATTATCTAGAATAGAACCATGATCAGCGTGAAGATTCGCAACGGTGAGTTTGCCTAGGTCGTTGCTATCCACGTCTATAGTGTTTGCTAAGAGTTCGGTGGCTGTGATGGTTTGCGCAAGGTCTTCTTTACCGCTGTTGAGCTGCACTTCTGAAGAGCAGTATGGACGGTCGTTGTCGCCATGAATGGTGATAACAATATCGTGTGTGGTACCATCAGCTGACTTAACGGTGATTGTATCGGTTAGTGTTTCACTTTTTCCTAAGTGATCAATTGTTCTGCCGGTTGCATCTTGGCCGATGGAAGCATAGTAGGTCCAGTCCCCGTTAGTTTGAAGTATGATACGACCATGTGAACCATAATAAACACCTGTTTGGGCATAGCTTTCACCAGTATCAGCATCAACTATCGATAGGTGGCCATCTGTATGGATTTCATCGTTCCATAATTTTCCTATATTCCCATGCATGTGGTCAGGTGAACGATCATCGACACTGCCACCAGTCATACTACCGTCTGGTGCGGTGAAAGTGTGTCCTTCATGAACATCACCTGTCGATGTTCCCATGATCACTGCAGCATCATTGGTGCCATTCACCGCAATTGTTACTTGATGAGGCGTACCATCGACCGAATGCACGGTGATGGTATCCGTTGCTGTTGCGCCTTGTCCTAATGCTTGGACTGCAGGGTTAGTATTATTAAGATCGTACGTCCACGCGCCGTTGTCTGTAAGGTGTAGGGTACCGAGTGTGCCGATAATATCTGTGTTGGAGAAATGTGCTTCGCCAGTATCCACATCGGTGACAGTCAGTGTTCCTGAAGCTTGAAGTTGTGATTCTTCTGTCACTGCGCCAGTATTCGAGCCACCAATTACGGCAGTATCATTAGTACCGTTAACCGTAATCGTTACTTGATGCGGCGTGCCATCGGCAGAGTGTACCGTGATGGAATCGGTAGCTGTTGAGCCTTTACCTAACGCTTGAACGGTTGGATTGGTGTTATCTAAATCGTACGTCCACGCACCTGAATCAGTTAGATGTAACGTGCCTAGTGAGCCAATAATATCTGTGCTTGAGAAATGCGCTTCGCCAGTATCGACATCAGTCACACTCAGTATTCCTGAAGTCTGAAGTTGAGATTCTTCCGTCACCGCGCCGGTATTTGATCCTGATATGACAGCATTATCATTAGTGCCATTAACGGTAATAGTAATTTGATGAGGAGTACTATCGACCGAATGCACGGTGATGGTATCGGTTGCTGTCGCGCCTTTACCTAACGCTTGAACGGTTGGGTTAGTATTATCTAGATCGTATGTCCAATTACCATTATTTGTTAGGTGGAGAGTACCTAAAGTCCCAACAATGTTGGTATTGGAGAAGTGCGCTTCACCGGTATCGACATCCGTAACAGTCAGTGTACCTGAGGTATGAAGTTGTGTTTCTTCGGTCACCGCACTAGTATTTGAGCCACCAATTACCGCTTTATCGTTAGTGCCATTAACCGTAATTGTTACTTGATGAGGTGTGCCATCGGCTGAATGAACGGTGATGGTATCGGTTGCTGTCGCGCCTTTACCTAACGCTTGAACGGTTGGGTTAGTATTATCTAGATCGTATGTCCAATTACCATTATCTGTTAGGTGGAGAGTACCTAAAGTCCCAACAATGTTGGTATTGGAGAAATGGGCTTCGCCGGTATCGACATCCGTAACAGTCAGTGTACCTGAGGTATTAAGTTGTGTTTCTTCTGTCACCGTACCAGTATTTGAGCCACCAATCACCGCTTTATCGTTAGTGCCATTAACCGTAATTGTTACTTGATGAGGCGTGCCATCGGCTGAATGAACGGTGATGGAATCGGTAGCAGTCGAGCCTTTACCTAACGCCTGAACGGTTGGGTTAGTGTTATCAAGATCGTATGTCCACGCGCCTTTGTCTGTAAGGTGTAGGGTACCGAGTGTGCCGATAATATCTGTGTTGGAGAAATGCGCTTCGCCGGTATCGACATCCGTAACAGTCAGTGTGCCAGAGGTTTGAAGTTGAGACTCTTCCGTCACCGCACCAGTATTAGATCCGCCAATTATCGCTTTGTCATTAGTGCCATTAACCGTGATTGTTATTTGATGCGGCGTGCCATCGACTGAATGAACGGTGATGGTATCGGTTGCTGTCGAGCCTTTACCTAACGCTTGAACTGTTGGGTTAGTGTTGTTTAAATCGTACGTCCATGCGCCATTGTCAGTAAGGTGAAGCGTACCGAGTGTGCCGATAATATCAGTATTTGAAAAATGTGCCTCACCACGATCAAAGTCTATTATTGTCAGCTTTCCGGAAACATGAGTTGTCACATCTTCGGTTATTGTCGCAGAGTCTTTTCCTGAAATAACAGCTTGCTGCTGTGAGTGTTGTGGTGGAGGGGTGCTTAATGTCGTAGGGGGAGTGACCAACATAGCAGGAGCTTGGTTAATTGTATGGTTTTGCACTGGCGTAGGAAGGATTCCAATGGGAGTTATTGCGTGCGAAGCTAAATGGGAACTACTTCGTGCGCTTGGAGTTACTATTGGTGTGTGCTCATTCGTATCATCTGGATTAGGTTGAATATTGCTCATTTTGTTTTCGACAATAGGATCTAAAGGTGAAATGAGTGATTCATTATGATGAGGATTTGACTCTTCTAATGTACCGCTTTCTATATTTGAGTATTTTTCTTCGAGGAATTCTTCTGGTGTAAATGTTTTAGAAAAAGAAAAACTTGGCAAAATTAGCATCAATTGAGGATAGAGAGAGATCCTTCTAGCTAAATAACGTTGGCTTTTATTTTTTTTATTTTTAATCGGTGATTTTTCTTTTCCCGAATCTGAAAATGATTTAGTTTTATTATTTGAGTTTGTTTTATCTGACTGCTTATTCATCCATGACCTCAATGCATAATATGTAACTTATTATAAGTTAAGGATATGAAAGGCTAAAAAGCCAATATTAAGGCTCATAATTATTTAAAAGTGGACTTCCATTTTAATAAAAATAGCCGTCATCAATTATATCGATTGAATTTGAAATGATTGTAAGGTCATGTAAGTCGCGTTAATCTTGAGTATAAGTTAACCAAAGGTCTCTATTTCTGTGATGCCAATCGGTTTTCCGTGCAAGAGTGTAATCTATCATCATTCCTTTCGGGATCTTAATCACACTAATGCTTTAACCGTTTGGGTAAAGTAACTTCATCGAATCAAATATAACTATTTAATCAACGCGACCCTACAATCGCAAGGAGTTAACCATGACAGCAGCAGTATTCCATTTAGGTGTAACACAAGCAGATCTTCAAGGTGCAGAAATGGCGATCATCCCTGGTGATCCAGCACGTGTTCAGAAAATCGCAGAACAAATGGAAAATCCTAAATTTTTAGCAAGTCACCGTGAATACACTGTGTACCTAGCAGAATTAGAAGGCAAAAAAATTGTTGTTTGTTCTACTGGTATCGGTGGTCCATCAACGTCTATTGCTGTTGAAGAGTTAGCTCAATTGGGTGTGCGTACCTTCTTACGTGTTGGTACTACTGGTGCAATCCAACCGCATGTAAATGTAGGTGATATGATTGTAACGACAGGTTCAGTTCGTTTAGATGGTGCGAGCTTGCATTTTGCTCCAATGGAATTCCCAGCCGTTGCTGATTTTGATGTTGCAACAGCAATGCGTAAAGCGGTTGTTGACCAAGGTGCGACAGTACACACCGGTGTTACTGCATCAAGTGATACATTCTACCCAGGTCAAGAGCGTTATGATACGTTCTCTGGTCGTGTTGTTAAGCGCTTCCAAGGTTCTATGCAAGAATGGCAAGACATGGGCGTGTTAAACTTTGAGATGGAATCTGCAACACTATTAACTATGTGTGCAAGCTCTGGTTTACGTGCTGGTTGTGTTGCTGGCGTTATTATTAACCGTACTCAAAAAGAAACACCTGATCACGTGACATTAAAAGAAACAGAAGCTCGTTCAATTAAAGTTGTGATTGAAGCGGCTCGTAATCTTCTATAATTACAGAAGCAAATAGATATAAAAAATGCCGCTGATTCTTAACGAATAAGCGGCATTTTTATCGCTGTATATTGATGCAATTTAAAGTCCCGATAATAAAAAAGATCAGTTAATCGGTCTTTTTTATTATCGGATCATTAATTACAAAGAGATTAATGACCGCCAGCGGCTAAGAACCAGTTTAAGAGGTGCTTTTTAAGATCGCCTAATTCATCAGGACCAATGATCGCTAAGCCTAAATCTTGTGCTCGCATAATGTCATTATTACGTAAAGGTCGGAAACTAACTAACATTGCTCGTGCTTGTAAGCCGCCAAGAAGGTCACGTAATGACTCTAATTTATAAAGCGTATCATCGCCATCATCACGCATGCCTTTGGTCTTACATTCAATGATATGCAGCTTGTTATTCACGATACTAACCACATCAAGTTCATTACGAACGTCTTTTGTGCCAATTTCACGGTGAACTTGTACATTCAATGAGTGATCTTGAAGCGTCGGTAAATATTGTTGAATATCGACGACGGTATTATGAACAAGAATTTCTAACCATTCCCCATTCGCTAAACGTCGAGCTTCTTCACAATCAAAAGTTAATGTGCCGTTTTCGTAGGTAGCTAATCCTGTTTCAACAAGATCAGTTAGCAACATATTAAGCTCTTTGTAGCTTTGTTGTTTCTCCGTAACTTCTACATCTAAACGTTGTTCTTTTCGACAGGTTGTTGCTAAATAGTTTAGCGTCGCAAGACCTGGGCCCAATTCAAGAGCGTTACTTGCCCAGCGTTGACATAATTCACGCAGACGCTTATCCATGCTTTCAGGAAGCTCGGTTTCAGAGAACTCACAACGAGCACCAAAAATAGCAAGATAATCACTTAATCGAATATTATCAGCAACGTGTTTTTGTTTGCGACCATCAGGATAAACCCAGCATAGTTTGTCACTGAAAGGTTCAACCACAAAAATAGGCCAATGGTATGAACGAAAAACTTCATAAGCAGAAAGAAGACGGTGACGAAGGCCACAGCTTGCGTTCAGTTTTACTTCGCTGTATCTCTCTTTAATATCGGCCGCAAGCGCTTGTAGAGATTGCTTGATGAGATGAGTATCTACGATATTAGGGATTTCGTAAAACTCAGAGCTAATGCCTTTGTATTGAAGAATAGATTCTAAACGAACGAACATGTCTTTTTGATTTTCATCCCCAATGAAAATCATATGTTCGCCTTTTACAGAAAGGTCGAGAAGTGGAGTCACAAGACGGACAGGGTCTTGATCCATAATGCCAACATGAGTGATCATTTAATAATCCTTGTAATGTAATAACTACACATATAATGGTAATGAGAAGGCATGTGTAATTCGTTTTTTCTATTTGATATAACAGTTATGAGGGGGGGGATGATAAAAATCAACCTATTATGAAATATTCTTATTTGGGCTTAAGTAAGAAAGACGATAGAATAGAGTCAATGTATGTAATTATAGAATGAATTTATGAGTTATTTACCGTTAGATGAATATAATCGCAAGTGGATATTCACTCATCAATCGATGCCTGTTAATGATGAACTGCTTCCATTGATCAAACCGTTTACTCAAGCGGAATCGGCTCAGGTTTGGAATAATTTTATTAGTGCGAATAGCCCAACAGCAGACCATTTTGACTCAAAAGAATGGCCGATGAAGAAAACCTCGTGGGTTAATGAAATTGATTGGCAACACCGTTGGGACAGTGATAATGAATCACTTCCTGATGAAGTACTCGAATTTATCGATTGGTCTGATGATGTGACAGTGTATTTCTGTTATGAAAAATACAATTTGATTGAAACATCATGGGGAACGTTTAAAAAAACGTGGAAGAATTTTTTATTCTATGATGATTTACCGATGCTGATCGGTAAGAAAAAATCACAAGCATTATGGTTTAACTCAAAAGGTAAAGTTAAGTTAGGCTCTCGCGGCTAAACCGTAATTTTAGATTGGTTAGATACAATAAAGGCCCGTTAAATGATAGCGGGCCTTTATCTTTTATGTGTAACTGATAGAAGAGACATGCTCAGGAGCATGGATTTCGAGATAGTGAGAAAAACGATCTAATTCAGTTTTTAAGTCGTCTATGCTTGCTTTATTTAAATGGATGATAAAACGTTGAAACTCATTGATATCCATTATCTGCTTGTTATACATAATCCATTCAACAATTAGCTCTTGGGGAACCGTGACAATATCACCGATCCGTTTAGCTGCTTTGCGTAACTCTCGAGTGCCGAAGCGAAACCAACCAACAAAATAAAGTAACACAGCAATAGCTAAAAAAGCGCTATATGCCATAAAGGTTTACCTTCAAATTGTGATAACGCTAGTATACGCATTTCATTCTATTTTTGAAGGTAAAAACAGCAACCTGACAGATTTTTGACAAAATTGATTAATATGCCATCTGTTTTTTGCTAGTTTAATAAGCGAAGACCAGCAGGAAGTGCATCACCAAAGAGGCGTTTAGAATCCGCATCGGTTAGTGCTTGTTGGCTTGAAACCAAATCAATCCAACTCTGTGGAGAGCGACTTTTTTTCAATTTATCGATGATGCTTTCGCGTAATTCATCGGATACGTCGAGTGTTCTGTCGCCTGTTAATCGAGCCATCATGACGGCTGCAAACCCTGCCATTGGTTGAGCTTTCCAATCTTGTTCCAATAAAGTAGGAAGCCATTGAGTGACTTGATTCGCAGGGATCAAATTATGTTGGCTGCCATAGAAAGGGGAGCGAGAGCAAATACGTCCTAACGCCCACCAATGAACTTGAGCTTGATTGCCATTTTTGGCATGCCCCAGCATCCATGTAGACAGTAATGTTTTATCTTCGACATCTAAATGCTCAAGAGCGGCGGCTAATCGAACCATCGCTTCGTAACTTTTATTGGTCGCATCTTCTAATGTTTTTGGGTTGCGCAGAGAGCCCGGGTGTAAGTATTTAGCAATGTCACCCAAAATAGTTTCTTGTTGTTCTTGATTTAATCCACCCGAAATTCGACGCCAGAACGTCCACCAATCATTCCAAGATTGTTTTGATTCAAACTGAACACCTTGTTGATAGGTTTCCCACGCTTGGCTGATTTTCCATTCATCTGCCGGATACCCAAAACCAGGGCGAAGTGTAAACCCCGTCATTTTTAGCCAATTCTGCTCATGTTTTTCTGAGCGACGGCGACGTTTTTTACTGTCTAATAAAGCGGCCGCTAATTCGCGAGAGGTGATTAGATCCCATGACTCTCGTTTACCAATCAGTTTTTCAATATTTTTAGAAAATGCTTTAATTGCATTCGGATTTTGTTTACTGCCGCCATACGCTTCTTTAATGTTTGCGATGGCATTAGGTAAACGAGGAGGAAGGGCAATTTGTTCTGCTAGATGATGACTTTTATTTGAAGCTTGATTTCTTACTTCAAATTCAACTAACCAACGTTGTGAATCGTCTTCTACAGAAACACATTCAATTTTGATGGTTCCCACTTCAGTAAATTGACAAGCTAGGGTCACTTCAACGCGATCTTTTTGATTCGCATGCAGCGTCTCTTTTTGTTTGCTGGATTCAAGTGTAACGACATAAGGTGGTAGACTGACAAAGCTTGAATCGGCTAATTCCGTGATCATACCAGAAGTAGCAAGTTGGTCTTTGGTGGTCGATAACAAGTTAAAACGAACGGGCTCGCCTAAAGTAAGAGAGAAACGACGACTCGTCATACGAATTTCTTCGGCTTCTTCACTGCCTTTTGCTAATAAACATAAACCATGAGGTTGCTTGTTTTTTTCTTCTAACTGTAAATAGAACGAACGAGCGGAGCCACCACCAATTTTAAGCTGTGCACCATGACGAGCTTTACCATAAGCCACGGCACCATAAGCTACCGCTAAATCTGGATGAGGATTAGATAGTCGAGTTACACTGTCACCTTTCCAGCTGTTCAACAATTCAACTGAACGATTAGCAAGAAGAGGGCTGTTAAATACTCCGCCATTTAATAATAAGCCGACAGGGATTGCTCGATCTTGGTGGTTTGCCAAATCTGAATCATTCCAACCTAATGCTTTCGCCGACACTTCTTTGTGATTATCTAAAAACTGTGCAAGATGTTTACTAATAGCAGGATCGGATGCGTAAGGCAGACCAAATTCAACTACTGCCGCCTGACGTTGATTTGGGCGGTCATTAAAATTGGTTAATGGTAAAAAACCATCCAGTGCGATGTCATGAACTTCTTGTTTGCTTAATTCAACCTTACGGCTACCACCTAATAATTTAGAACCCGATCCGAGAAGAGTAATATGACCTGATTCTGGAGCGTTAGCTGACAATAAGCGTTCTTTGGTTTTTCGAGTCTGCTGAATAAGTTTCGTTAAGGCAGCAGCAGTCATTTTTTTTCCACTGTCTAAACGTTGCTCCGCTAAATGCGCTAATGCGAGATCGATGTTGTCACCACCAAGCATAAGGTGATCACCGACACCGATGCGATCAAGTGATAATTCATCTTTATCAAACCGCGCTTGGATCAAACTTAAGTCTGTGGTTCCGCCACCAACATCGCACACCACCATTAATGGTACGTTTTTCAGGATATCTTTTGCTGTATCTTGATGATGGTGATACCAGTCATAACATACCGCTTGTGGCTCTTCTAAGAGAATGACGTTATCAAGACCTGCGAGTTTTGCGGCTTGAATAGTAAATGAACGGGCACTTTCATCAAAAGAGGCGGGAACAGTTACCACCACTTCTTGTAATTCCATTGGTGCGTCTGGATGATGGTAATTCCAAGATTGACGAACGTGATTTAAATAGCTCGCACTGGCAACAATAGGAGAGACTTTTTCAACGTCTTCTGCTCCAGCCCAAGGTAGGATATCAGAAGTGCGATCAACTTTAGTATGTGATAGCCAACTCTTGGCACTTACAACTTGACGGCCTTCGACTTTCGAACCTAACTCACGCGCCCATTCACCAATAATCGCATTTTTTATTTCACCATCAAGCGCTTTTACATTCCAAGGCAGTGTTAGATCATTATCACTGACTTGACTGTTTGAGGCATGATAACGAAATGAAGGGAGGAGCGGTTTACGAGCGACCTCACCAGGCCCAATTAATTGATCAATATTGAAGATGTTAACCGGGCTGGTTTCTATACCAAGAGAGATATCGGTATAAGCAACAACGGTATGGGTTGTACCAAGGTCAATACCAATTAAATAGCGATTAGACGAACTCATAAAAACTCCAATATGATTAGCATGGCTGTGAAATAAAAGGCGACAGCAATAAAGAAACAAAGAGCATATAGTAAAAGAGTTCAGCCCCCATAATGGTGACTGAACTCTTAAGTAACGTATTAATGAAGAATAATAGAATTACGCTTCACGAACATTAAACTCAACGTGCCATTTTTCACCACTATCAATGGCAATGGCTTCAAGATACAAAGTACCAAGTTCAGTCACTTTTGACGCAAGACGAACAGGTACCACTTCACCCGCAGAGCGACCTTCAGTGACCGGTAGCGTGACTTGAATTGCGGGCAGTTCGTCTAGTTCTTCTGGCATCCAGAAATCAAGGTGAGTGCCTGCTTGATCATCTCGACGAGTCGTTGACCCATAGAATTTGAATTGTACAGGCTGCCCTATAACCAAACCAAATTGTTGGCTAGGAACGTCAGCGTTAGAACCTTCTTCCATACCAAATGGGGCAACACATAATGCTTCCATTGGGGGTTCCATTCCTGGAATTGCAGGCATAGAACTTTCAATTCCAACATAATAGCTTGATGCGATACCACCACGGATACGAACGCCTTTACCTGTACGAACCGAGCCATAATAAGATGCGCCAGAAGCAACCGCTAAGTCAAGGTCTAACCCTTCAAGTAGTTTTGCGTCCTCAGCTTCTGCATCAATTAGCCAATCATTAATAATGCCCAACAAGCGTTCTGCAAGAAGGTTTGATTTTAAAACCCCACCGTTAAGAAGTATTGCAGTTGGCTTAATAAAGTCAGATTCATTTTGCTGACCAAATACATCATCCGTTGCCGCTTGTTGACGAGTTAAAAAGCTTGCAAGGTGACGAGTGACAGCAGCATCTTGAGCGTAAGGCAGACCCATTTGAGTTAATGCGCCACGCGCAGATTGCACAGGATGTTCAGTAACAGGAACGACAGGGAAGAAACCTTCAACCAATGTTTGTTGAACTTCTTCTTGAGTCAGTTCTGTTTGAAGTGTACTACCTAACAATTTAGACCCACGGCTAGGAACCACAATTGGCACTGAGCGTAACTCTGAATCATTAAGAAGGGCTTCTTTTGCATCACGACACGCATGTGTCATGACTTGAATTTGCCAAGGTTGAAGTTGCTTACCTTCTTGCGCTAGCTTCATCTTTAGACGATAAGCCAGAGCCAAATCCATATTGTCACCACCAAGAAGAATGTGGTCACCTACCGCAACACGGTTTAGGCTCAAATTACCTTCTTCTTCAGTTACGGCAACTAAAGATAAATCGGTTGTACCGCCGCCAATATCGACCACAAGGATAACATCGCCGATCGATACTTGTTCACGCCATGATTCACCGTTGTTCTTAATCCAACTATAGACTGCGGCTTGCGGCTCTTCTAATAACGTAAGATTACGGAAACCAAGATTGTTTGCTGCTTCTGCTGTTAAATCACGAGCAGCAGGGTCAAACGATGCAGGAACCGTAAGCGTAATGTCTTGTTCATTTAGAGGGTGCTCAGGGTTTTGGTAATCCCACGCATTTTGAAGATGCTCTAAATAACGTTTAGTGACTTCAAGAGGTGACGCTTTGATCACTTCTTCTGGGCTGTTTAATGGCAAGAAAGCGTCACGACGATTCACACCGGCATGACATAACCAACTTTTTGCACTGGCGATTAAACGAATAGGGGTTTTGCTACCAAGGTTACGAGCAATATTACCAACGATTGCATTTGGCTTTGTTGTCCAAGGAAGGCTTGTATCGCCTTCAAGCAATTCTGCGTCATGCGCCTGATACATAAATGAAGGCAGTTGTGCTTTTTCTTCTACTTGACCTGGCGCTGTCAATTGTGGAATTGGCATGACTTGAACACTTGCGCCTTCATCGTGTAAATCAACATAAGAAAGTACACAGTGAGTTGTACCTAAATCGATACCAATACTGAATTTAGCTTGTTCCATTACAGTTCTACCTCTGCTGGAGCAACAATTGTTGCATCATAACCGTCAGCGAGTTTAGGCAGTTTTATTTCTGCCACTTTCCAGCCTTTGTGGATTAATGTGCCGTTAAATGGTGCTTCACCAACCACATTTCCTGTTAGGCGAATTTCTGATGGATTAAAGCCAACAGGAATTGATAAACGAGATTCTTCTTCTTCAGTACGAATAGGAACGAGAGTGAAATATTCAGACAATACTTTTTGGCCACCTTCGTGAATAACACGAGCAGCAGCGCCGACTTCTGCATCAGCAAAGCCTTTAAGATCTTCTTGCATAAAGTCAATGAAACGCGCTTCTTTTTGCAGAAGAGATAATAATTGCAGAGCAGATTCTGGTGTCGTTGTTTTTACTTTTGGTTCTACTTCGACAATTTTCTCAATGATCTTTTCTACTTCAATGATTTTTTCGATTTCAATAATTTTCTCAACTGGTTTTTCTACTTCAATCACTTTTTCAATTTCAACAATTTTTTCAACTTCTACGTTTTTGCCTTTTTTCGTTGCATACAACAACGCAAATAATGCCGATGTACCAAACAGGACAATGTGGCCTAGATCAAAGGTAGAAGGAATGGCATTTAAGTCAAAATTCATAATTCTTTCTCTATATTTATAGGGTGCGAAGCACCGAACGTTTCTAACTAAGTTGTGGTCAATAGTAGCATATTCAAGGGATAAGATAGAAAAAGAACCGAGTTCAAAGAGAAGAACTGATGCCGTTTGATGGTATTTTAAACATATTTAAATGGTTTTGAGACAAGGCTTTTATCAGAGAATGATTTTGTTTCTCTATTTGGTATTTTTGATTAGAATATGACGGCTTACTGAATTTAGAGGTTGAAGAGTGTTTAAGAATAGTTCTATTCATATAATAACCAGTTTTATGCTGGCACTGACTTTAAGCTTGTTATGTATGCATTTTGTATATAATTCAAATTTAGAAAGCAATCGTCAGCTTTTTAGCAAAGAAGCGGAACGTGAATCAACCTTACTTACTTTATTAATAGAAAAAGACATCGATTTTATTGGCGCGGGCGCAAACTTCTATCAGGCGGGCTCCAAACAAGACTGGCAACAATTCCCCTTATTTGCTAATTCATTACTCTCTCGCTCACAAAGTTTAATTTCCCTTCAGTGGATGCAAAAAGTAGAAGAAAAGGACATTGAGAAGCACAGTAAAGAAGTTAAAAAAATCTTTCCGTCTTTTTCTATTTATACCGTACCTCAAGATAAGCCTAAAACGTACGATTACGTATTTAAAAATCATGAACCGATTTATGTTGCGACAGATATTTATCCAAGAGATAAGAAAAATATAGCACTATTAGGTTTTTATTCAGCACAAGAACGCTTTCAACGAGTGGTTGATGAATCAATTAACGCGGGCCGCCCAAGCATTTCGGATAAAGTTCGCCTTTTACAAGACGGTTTAGATAAAAGCACACCCAAAACGGGCTTGTTAGTCTATCATCCGGTATTTACTGCGGACAAAAAAGCACTGAAAGGCATTATGGTTGGGGTGCTTAGAGTCACAAGCTATTTTGATAAGTTGGTCGAATCCACATTGCTTGGAGAATCTTTAGTCGTAAAAATTATCGATACTGGGTTTGATGCAGAGGATGACCCTATCATGTTTGAAAGCCCACAATGGGATGACTTTAATGGCTTACGTATTACCAACTCTATAAATATTGAAAATAGAATTTGGCATGTTGAGTACAAAAGTAAGAACGATTTAAGTGATAGCCAACAACTGAGTTTATTATGGATGTTTATTGGGGCTCTTATTTTATCTAATTTGATTGCCGTCATTACTTTTATGGTTACTCGAGATAAAAAACGTATTGAGAAATTACTAGAAGCTCGGACGGAAGAATTGCATTACATGGCAATGCATGATGATCTTACGGGGTTATTGAATCGTCGTTCAATGACAAAAGTAGTGAATCGATTTATTGAAGAAGACAAACCATTTGCATTGATCTGCTTTGATATCGATAACTTTAAAGACATTAATGATACCTATGGGCATCCGGAAGGGGATGAGGTTTTGCTTCATATTACTTATCTTGTTTCTGATCTTTTAGGAGAAGCTACGCCAATAATACGGTTGGGTGGCGACGAGTTTGCTGTTCTGCTTGAAATAGGCGATCTTCAGCAATTATCGCATGTGGCGAAGAAAATTCATCAGGTTATCGAAGAATCGCCAACCATCATCCCTGATCTTATTATCGAACAAACCATCAGTTTAGGTGCCGTACTCTGGAGAGGTGAACCGAAAGAGGTTTTACTTAAATTGGCAGACCAAGCGTTGTACGATAGTAAAGACAGAGGCAGAAACCAAGTAACTATTCGTGGCTGATTTTTCATCAAACGAATAGCAGAGTCTCGCGTAAGCGCTTTTGATTTAGTAGAATACCCATCTACTAAATGTTGAGTCACCAAAGGAACACCATGAACTTTAATCGTATTGTCTGTTTTGATTTAGAAATGTGCTGTTGGAATGAGAATGGCAAAGGCAGAACAGGAGAAATCATTGAAGTCGGTTTGGCTGAAATTGATCTGCAGACAGGCGAAGTGGTTAGACGCGCTCAATATTATGTAAAGCCTGACGAAGATGAAATTTCACTTTTTTGTGTTGAACTTACGGGGATCACTCCGCGTAAAATTGAGAAACAAGGCAGACCTTTAGAAGGTGTTTTGAAATCAATGATTAAAAACTTCGGTGGCACAAATAAAATTTATGCTGCTTGGGGTCATGATGAACTGATTTTAAAATCTGAGTGTGAAGCGAAAGGTATTGAATTTCCATTTGTTGAATTTATTAATCTAGCGACTCTTTATCGTATTAAATCGCGTAAGAAAAATGATCGTATGGGTCAACGCAGAGCAATGGAAGAGCTTCATATCGAATGGGAAGGGCGACAGCATTCAGGTTATGTTGATGCGTATAATCTAGCTCAATTAGCCTTGAAAATACTATAATAACCAAAAGGTTAAAATGTTTAGATAACAAAAAAGGAGCTGATTAGCTCCTTTTTTCGTTTAATTTTAAAGCGTTATTTATTATCACGTTTGTATAGTTCAACAAATGAGCGCTGATAAGCTGTTGCGATTTTAGTTATGATATTCTTAGTCATAGCGACACCGTGGAATGAGTTAATAATGAGTGATAATTTAAGAGTCAACCTCTTGAGTTGCGCGCATTATAAATAAAAATACGGGTTATAAAAGCAAGATAAATTGTATTTTAAGATTAGAATAACTAATGCGATTTATTACGGTATACATCCCATCAGTTTCCCTATTTGTTCTGCCTTAATTCAGTCGATAATTATCCAATAATTGTTGCTGTTGGGAGGCAATATTTGCCACTTCTTCTGTTGATTCGACAAAGGCACTTAACTGTAATTCAATCGTTTTACCTTGCTCGTTAATGTGGTTGATATTATTGGTTACCTCGGTTGCTGCATAAGCTTGTTCTTCCGTTGCTACAGAGACTTGCGAGACACGATCGCTAATATGATTGATGGTGGTGGAGATTTGTTCGAAGGTAGTACTGACATCCATGCTCGATTCTAAAGCAAGTGTCATTTCTGATTGACTGATTAACACCGCTGATTTTGCTTCTTCTGCCGCAGCGAGAAGAGATTGCATCGTATTTCTAATATTATTCGTTTGCTCTGATGTGTTTCCTGCTAATTTTCTTACTTCATCCGCAACAACAGCAAAGCCTCTGCCTTGTTCACCTGCTCGCGCTGCTTCTATTGCGGCATTTAGAGCCAGTAAATTTGTATTTTCAGCAAGATTCGCAATAACACTGACCATTGAACGAATTTTATCTACTTGAACATCAAGAGTATTCATGGCATTAACATTTTTTGATAAGGCATCATTAAGGTGCGTTAAGCGTTCGTTGTTTGTATGTAAAACAGTTAACCCAAGATTTGCAGCTTGTGTCGCATTACTGGTTTCGCTATGTGATTCTTGGGTTAATTGAGCAATGTCGTTAATTGAGGATTCTAGTTGGGTAACAATAGAGGCCATTGCCCCTAATGATTCATTTTGTTGCGTTAATCCTTGCTCAATTTCGTTTGATACCTCTTTTGTTATTTCCGAGGTTTGATAGAGAACATCACAATTACGGGACATATTTTTCACGGAATCAGTGGTGGAGTTGATGACTTTATTCAGCTTACCTGCAATGAGCTGCATTTCTTTAGGGCCAAGTTCGGGAATTGAATGTTGATAATTGTGCTCAGACAGCTGTTTTAAATGAGTGATGATATTGTTGAGGCCTTTTGTTGTCCAACGTCGGATCAAAAATGCACTAATCCATACCGTAATAATGAGAATGACGCTAATGACGACAATGATGTGTTTGAACTCGGTGATAGCCTGAACAACCCACTGCGAATCTTGTGTGATTTTAGTTTCAGCCGAAAGAGAAATAGCGTCAAGCACATGAATAATAGACAGTGACGTTGTGGAGGCAGTATTGATCAATTCGTTTTGTTGTTCGATTAAAGACAGCTTAGTAAGAATAAAATGAGGAATCGAGTGATCGCTTTTTAGCTCATTGAAAACAATGTCTAATGGGGCCATTAAACTCATGTAACTATTAATATCAGGATACCACTGAGAAAGATCATCAAACGCCAACTCTAAAGCAGAAATACGGTTATAAATTTCTTTATATAAGCGTTTCGCTTCGGCCGTTTTTTCTTCTGCCATTAACATCAAAAATGTGGTTTCTAATGCCATTGCACTTGCTACAAATCGATTGGCCGCATCGTCAGCGTCACTATTGTTTGAAATCAAAAACTGACTAATACGATTCATTTCAGGGCCAATAGAGCTTAATCCATAACGTAATCCCTGTAATGAATGGTCGATGGCGTCATTAATAGTAAGCGTTTCTTTTTGAATGGTTAAGATCTGTGACGATTGAGAGGTTAGTTGCACTAAATATTGTTTTAGCTGATGGTGTTGTTTTCTCGTGACTGTATTTTTATGTAGACTTAATGAATCTAGATTGATATTTGCTTGTTTGATGCGTTCTTCAATGGAGTTTTGAACATACTCTAATGTCTCGATTTTATTTGCTTGTAGCCCTTCATTCATAAGCTTTACTTGTTGCAGGACATTCTTTGTTAGTTGGGCGTTAGTGAGTGCGAGGGGGAAAGTGTGAGTGCTTAATTCTGTAAATTGCTCACCAACCCGGTCGATACCTCTACTGCTAATTAAAGAAAGAAAAATTAAACAAAGTACGATGCCAGTAAGAAGTGCGGTAAACGCTTGGATCAGAGAAATAGAACGTCGTTGTTTAAATATCATCTATAACCTACGCAAATAATAATGAGTGAGTAAGTGGTAGATGCTAAATGGATCAAATGACAACGGTGTTACATCCATATGTCACTTTTATGTCATGAAAGGTTATTTTTTTTAAGCAAAAAAATAGGAAGCCCGCAGGCTTCCTATTGAAAATGAATAGGGCTATTTAGAATTACACTTGCGCGCTTTCTACTTGCTCATCGGTACTTTTTTCACCAAGTACTCGGCTTGTGATGGTTCCGGCTGTCATCGCGCCACTGACGTTAAGTGCAGTACGAGCCATATCAATAAGAGGCTCAATTGAAATAAGCAGTGCGGCGATGGTTACAGGTAAGCCCATAGCAGGAAGAACGATTAATGCCGCAAATGTTGCACCGCCGCCGACACCAGCAATACCAAATGAACTGACAGTAATAATCGCAACCAGAGAAAGAATAAAGTGAGCGTCAATTGGAATACCCATGGTTGGTGCAACCATTACCGCTAGCATTGCAGGGTAGATGCCTGCACACCCATTTTGGCCAATCGTCGCACCAAACGTAGCTGATAAATTTGCAATCGCAGGCGGGACGCGCAGCTTAGTAATTTGAGCTTGTACATTCAATGGAATCGTTGCCGCTGAGCTGCGAGAGCTGAATGCAAATGTTAATACAGGCCAAATTTTCTTGAAGTAATCAATTGGGTTTACGCCAACAAAAGAAACCAATAAACCGTGTACTGCAAACATCAATAAGATCGCGACATAAGATGCCACGATAAAACCAAGTAAGTTTAAAATATCTGCAGCGTTTGATGTTGCGACGACTTTAGTTAATAACGCTAAAATACCGTAAGGCGTTAGTGCCATGATCATTTTAACTAAACGCATGACTATTGACTGTGCAACTTCAACAAACGTATTGATTGGTCCGGCGAGTTCTTCTTTTTCTTGGCTGACTTTACGCGCAGCAATACCCGCTAAAATTGCAAAAATGACGACGGCAATAATAGAGGTTGAGCGAGTGCCAGTTAAATCGGCAAAAGGATTGGTAGGAATAAAACTAACTAACATTTGAGGGATGGTTAAATCACTAACGCTGCTAATGCGAGATTCTAATACGGCAACGCGAGCGGTTTCACGAACGCCTTCTGTTAAGCCTGCCGCTGTTAAACCAAAGGCTTGAGTTACCCCGATACCGATAAGGGCAGAAATCATAGTGGTAAATAGAAGTACGCCAATCGTGACGCCACTGATCTTACCTAAAGAGCCTGATTTATCCAGTTTCACTACCGCAGAAAACATAGAGACTAATACTAATGGCATGATAACCATTTTTAGTAAGCCAACATAACCGCTGCCAACAACATTCACCCAATCAAGCGTGGTCTTAATGATAGCACTGCCTTCACCATGAATAAGTTGAAGTGCTAACCCATAAACGCTACCCGCAATTAAGCCTATAAGCACAAGGCGGGATAAGGTGTATTCTTTACGCTGTTGCGTATTAAGAAAAAAGATAAGACCGATAAAGACGATCAAATTGATGATAACGGCTAATGACATACTGCTTTTCCTGTTTATTTATGTGCTCGTTATTTTGTCGATTTGACACAAGCTCTTTATATTTAAAATCATAGTAACGATAAGCTACTCAGTATGATAATTAGAAAAAGTTATTCTATATAACCAAATGGAATATAAATCATTTATTAGGTTATATTTAAGTCAATAAGCCCCCTGAAATAGAGAATCTATAGAACAGAAGAAGGGGATGAGTTACCCTTTCTAAATAATAAAAAGTTATCAAAAAGGAAAACAAATGGATCAAGAATTTTGGCAAAAAAAATGGGCGAGTAACGTCATTGGTTTTCATTTACCAGATACCAATCCCGTCTTGTCGGAGTTTTGGAAAGCCTTAAATCCCACTCGTGAACAAACAGTGTTTGTACCATTATGTGGCAAATCAATGGATCTAGATTGGCTTGCAGAGAGACACAACTCAGTTTCTGGTGTTGAGTTAAGCCAAATTGCAGTACGTGCATTTTTTGCAGAGCGTTTATACACACCTACGGTGACGACATTAAGTAGTACGCTTGAGCTGTATGATTTTGACGAATTTACTATTTTTGCTGGCGATTATTTTACTGCACCCATTGAGGCGACCGATCTGATTTATGATCGTGCAGCCTTAGTGGCGTTGCCTAAAGAGATGCGATCTGAATATGTGCAAGTATTACGTTCTCGTTTAAAAGAGGGAGGGCGTATCTTGTTAGTGACATTAGATTATGACCAAAATGAAATGTCAGGGCCTCCTTTCTCAGTACCAGAGGATGAAGTACGTTCGTTGTTTTCAGGTATGAGCATCACAAAATTACAACGTGATGAAGCAGATGCTGAGCATCCTAGAATTAAAAAAGGATTAACTCGCTTTGCAGAAGAAGTGTGGTTGATTAAGAGTTAGAAAACGAAAAACTCTTGAACAATAAAAAGCCGTCAGATGATTAATTTGACGGCTTTTTTAATAAGTATTTTTAATATAATTTAACGTTTATTTTTTCGATAAGCAGTATTCATTTGTTATGTTATTAAGAAAGTCTTTTAATAAATGATTCATATTTTCTGTCGCTGTGCTCACTATTTCTGCTGGGTTTTGAATGAACTGATGAAGCTCCAAATTCGAAACATCATTCGTACTGTAATGAATGAGATCCGTGAGGTTATCAGTTAAAAACTCTAAGTGGCATTGAAAGCCATAGACATCGCGTATAACTATCAATATGCAGGCGGAGAAATTACAGTTTATAAGATGACCGGCAAAGATTTGAAAGTATATATGGAGTGGTCAGCTGGTTACTTTAATAGCGTAAAAGAAGGGGATGTGACTTACAGCTTCAATCTTGAACGTCGTTCATCTAAATATTCTACCAATGATTTTTTTGCAGGTGTAACGTATACCATTGATCTCACTAAACCTGCAGGATCACGTATTACAGACCTTCACTCTGCTGATGGAAAACCCATAACAGACACAACGCCTATTCGCATAGGGATGAACAGCTACCGTATGGGACATTTAACCAAAGTGGGCGGTGTTCTTGAAGGACGTTTTTTCCCTGTATTATTTGATACTGAAGAAGAGTTTGGCGAAGATGAAGGAACTATCCGTAATTTAACCATTCGTTATCTAAGCGAAGTGAAAAATGGTAAATACGAAGGTAAACCAATGAACCGTTGGGCATTAAGTGGTCTTGAGGGATATGAAAAAGTGTGAAATCATAAAAAATTTGATCAACAGTGGTGAAATTAGTGTACCTAAAAGTAGTGATGGTCGTTATACCAATGTGGCATCAATTAATGTTAAAGACAAAATGTTCCAAAATGAAGAAGAATTAGCGGTTTATTTATCTCAGTTAGAAAAAGAGTTTAAAATAGCCACGACAGAATCAGAAAAAGCACGTATTCAACGTGATCAGATAATAGCTAACGTATTGAATTAATCCAACCTTCCTCCCAAAAAGGTGCTCGATAAAGGTCACCTTTGCCTATTAAATAAACTAATTAGTCAACTTGTAATATTTGTCACAGAAATAGATTCGTTTGAACAGCACAATGCGCATCACTTTCGAACGAAATGTTTTATTTGATCGTTCGAGCTTTATGTTGTTCACCATCGCAAATATAATAACGGAGTTAACTATGTTTGGTATATTTAAACCCCAAGCGCATATAGCACGCCTCGCTTCTAATCAGATAGATGGCACCTATACTCGCTTACGTTGGCAATTGTTCCTCAGTATTTTCGTCGGTTATGCCGGTTACTACCTAGTTCGTAAGAACTTCAGTTTAGCAATGCCTTATTTGATTGACCAAGGTTTTAGCCGTGGGGATCTTGGTGTTGCTTTAGCGGCGGTATCTATTGCTTATGGGCTGTCAAAGTTCTTAATGGGCAGTGTGTCTGACCGTTCTAATCCTCGATATTTTCTCAGTGCGGGCCTATTGATGTCTGCCGCTGTTATGTTCTGCTTTGGTTTTATGCCTTGGGCGACAAACAGTATTACGGCAATGTTCATTTTATTATTCTTGAACGGTTGGTTTCAAGGCATGGGGTGGCCTGCATGTGGTCGAACGATGGTGCATTGGTGGTCACGTAAAGAGCGTGGTGAACTGGTTTCGGTTTGGAACGTTGCACACAATGTGGGGGGCGGGTTAATTGGTCCTCTTTTCTTATTGGGCCTTTGGGCATTTAACGACGATTGGCGCTCAGCATTTTATGTACCAGCCATTTTTGCCACGTTAGTTGCTGTTTTCATTTGGGCTACATTGCGTGATACGCCTCAATCTTGTGGTTTACCAGCGATTGAAGAATATAAAAATGATTATCCAGATGATTACGATAAGTCTCATGAAAATGAGATGACAGCAAAAGAGATTTTCTTTAAATACGTGTTCAATAATAAGCTGCTTTGGTCTATCGCGATTGCAAACGCGTTTGTTTATCTGATTCGCTACGGTGTGCTTGATTGGGCTCCTGTGTATTTAAAAGAAGCGAAAGGTTTCACCGTTGATAAATCGTCTTGGGCGTATTTCTTATATGAGTGGGCTGGTATCCCTGGTACATTGTTATGTGGTTGGATTTCAGACAAAGTATTTAAAGGACGTCGTGCACCTGCCGGCATCTTATTTATGGTTCTTGTAACTGCTGCGGTATTAGTTTATTGGTTTAACCCTGCGGGAAATCCAACGATTGATATGATTGCATTAGTGGCTATTGGATTCTTAATTTATGGCCCTGTGATGCTTATTGGCCTTTATGCACTTGAGCTTGTTCCTAAAAAAGCAGCAGGTACTGCGGCTGGCCTTACTGGGTTGTTTGGTTATCTTGGTGGTGCAGTTACCGCAAACATTGTATTAGGTTATACCGTAGACCACTTTGGTTGGGATGGTGGCTTTATGATTCTGGTTGCTTCTTGTGTGTTGTCTATCGTGTGCTTGTGTTATGCCTTCTTAGGAGAGCGTGCACATCATAAAGCTAAAGCTAAAGATAAAGAGCAAGCGACGATAGCGTAATCGTAATCAAAACATCATAAATATGAAGTTATATGAGTTTAGTTTTTGTATACACAAACTGTGATTATCAGTAACTAAATTATAATGGCTTTCCCCCTACCGTTGTAGGGGGCTTTAAAGGATTAAATAATGAAACGTAAAGCTCTCACTTTTTCAATTCTCACTTTGGCTTGTTCTGCATTGGGTCACGCAGATCCTCTTGTTATTGCACATCGCGGAGCGTCGGGTTACTTACCTGAGCATACCTTGGAAGCAAAAACGCTTGCCTATGCGATGAAACCGGATTACATCGAACAAGATGTCGTTATGACTAAAGATGATCAACTTGTGATGTTGCATGATCACTATTTGGATCGTGTGACTGACGTTGCTGAACGATTTCCCGATCGTGCTCGTGATGACGGTCGTTATTATGCGATTGATTTTACGTTGGCAGAGATAAAAAGCTTACGCGTAACTGAAGGTTTTAACGTTGATGATAAAGGGAATAAAGTGGCAGGCTACCCAGATCGCTTTCCTATGTGGAAATCGAGCTTCACAGTGCCTACTTTCGCTGAAGAGATTGAATTGATCCAAGGATTAAATCAAACATTAGGATATGACATTGGCCTCTATCCTGAAATTAAAGCACCTTGGTTTCATCGGCATGAAGGGAAAGACATCAGTAAAGCGGTGTTAAAAGTATTAAAAGATTACGGTTACGACAGCAAAGACGACAAAATCTATCTGCAATCTTTTGATCCGATAGAGCTAAAACGAATTAATGATGAGTTATTACCTGCCATGAATATGGATTTGAAACTCGTTCAATTGATTGCCTATACGGATTGGGATGAAACTATGACGTACAATGGTGAGCTCGCACAGCCTTACAGTTACGATTGGATGTTTAAGTCGGATGGAATGAAAAAAGTTGCCGCTTACGCTGATGGAATTGGTCCTTGGAAACCAATGTTAGTTGACGATGCATCAACCAAAGATAACATTATTATCAAGCCATTAATGAAACAAGCTAAAGAGGCCGGATTGGTGGTTCATCCATTTACTTTCCGTGCTGAACCTGATCGTATTGCACCTTACGCGACGAGTTTTGAAAATATGCTAGATGTGTTTTATAACACAGTGAAAGTCGATGGGGTATTTACGGATTATCCAGATAAAGCGGTGAAATTTTTGGACAAACAATAATTAATATACATTGGTGGTTGTTTTGAATTTATAACGTGCTCTCAAGTGAGTAAGCACAAAAAAGGCAGTAATAAATACTGCCTTTTTACTACCTATCAAATGATAAGTGGTAGCTTAAAGGTATAGTTTTGCAAGCTCAGTCGCTTCTATTTCTTTACCTTCAAGTTGTTGGTTCCAGTTAGTACCAACTAAAACACCATCTTCAGATAAAGTCACTAACCAATCTTCAGCGAAGATATCTAGTGGGATTTCTGTGACTTCAAAATCAGCCCATTCTTCAACATTATGAAATGCGGCATCTTCTTTGTTCGACCAAAATGGCATTACTTCAGCGTTTTCAAATTCAGTAGATTCAACAGAAATCCAACCTTCATCGTTATAAAGGCTCCAAACTAGTTGAGTTTCTTTTGTTTCAGCAATGAAAAGATCTAGGTTTGCTTGAGTATCTGACGTTAATTTGCTCATGATGATGTCTCGATTAAAATAAACACGTAAAGAATAAAGGATTATGAGAAATTTGATACTTAAATTTAGAAAAAATTATGTTATAAAACTATCAGTTAATAATTTTATAACAATAAATTAACCGGCTAGTGTTTTGGGTGTTTGTGAATTTTTATTCTATGCTTAGACTACTAAAGTAAAAGTTAATTTGTTGATGCGGTTAAATGGATTTTAGGTGGTTACATGAAAGAAACAGTTATTCCTTCTCAAATAGAAATAAAAACAATAGAAGGTGAAGCTTATTCACTGAATAAAGACGGTGTACCAACAAAAGTAGCTGTTGGTCAAAACATTGATCGTGATTCAGTATTGTTTACTCCTTATAATGCCAAAGTCGTGGTTCAAATTAATGGTAAATTAGTTACCATCGATAAAAACTGCGTCAGTTGTCTTGATGAAACAAAAGAAAATGATCCATTAAAAGTTCAGCAAGTGGATGGTGCTATTAAAGTTGATCCAGAGCAATCGGCGGATAATGTCGATGTTGCTGCGATTCAAGCCGCCATTCTATCTGGAGAAGATCCTACTGAAATTCTAGAAGCAACCGCTGCGGGTGAAGGGGGTGGTTCTGCTAACAATGGGTTTGTTAGTATTGATTACGCCTACTATTCCTCGATCGCGACCACTAACTTTACGACGTCAAATGCCTTTTCTTATGACAATCAAGATGAAATAGATAATTTAAGTGGTAGTGACTCAAGCTCTCAACCTGAAACGCCTGATGTGACAAGGCAGACTCCTGGGTTCACGGTTGAAGATGTTGATACTGAAGCAAGCGGGCAACTTATTGTGTCTAATGCGGGAAGTAGCCAAGTCTACACATGGACAATTAATGGCAATACAACGAGTGAGTTCGGTACATTATCTATCAATGAGTTAACGGGGGCGTGGGAGTATGTACTTAATAATGACGCACTCTCTGTTCAATCATTAGCTAATGGTCAGGTTATTACTGATGTTTTTGAGATCACTGTTACGTCAAGTAATGGATTAAGCAGTGTTCAAGAAGTTAGTGTAATCATTGTTGGTACAAATGATGAACCTATTATTTCTGGTATTTCTACCGGTAACTTAACTGAAGGGGATGTGTTAGACGCAGACTCAACAGTGAGTGAAACCTTAATCGTTACTGATATAGATGCTTCAGATACCCACACTTGGACAATTGTCGAAGGCGGTAACGCAACTTATGGTGTATTAACTCTTAATGATGGTGTTTGGGAATACACATTAGATAATTCTCGTGATGAAACCCAAGCATTAAGTGCCGGAGAAACGGTAACTGAAACATTCACGATTCAGGCTGATGATGGTAACGGAGGCATAGCTCAACAAGAAGTTGTGATCACGATTACTGGTACCAATGATGATCCCGTCGTTAATGGTACAAGCTCAGGACGAGTTGTTGAAGATCTTATTGCGTCTGCTGAAGGCCAATTAGATGCCGTTGATCCTGATGCGGGTGATGTAATTACGTGGGCCGTTTCTGATGGTGCGGGCGCTTTCGGTTCACTCACTATCGATGGGTCTGGTAAATGGACATATAGCTTAGATAATGGCTTAGTTTCGACCCAGGCTCTTTCTAGTGGAGAAACACAAACGGAAACGTTTGAAATTGTTGTAGATGACGGAAAAGGTGGCACTGTAACTCACACTATTTCTGTTGATGTTACAGGTACAAATGATACGCCTGAAATAACCAGTTCATCAGTGGTTTCTGGGGATGTGAGTGAAGTAAGTATTGATGCTGTTGGTGATTTGGTTTTAGAAGACGTGGATACATTAGATAGCCATACATGGACGGTTGAACCAAACAGTAATGCCGATTTAGGTACGTTTAATGTCGATAGTACTGGTAAATGGAGTTTTGGATTAAACTCAGCTGCCGCCGCTTTTCTTGCTCTTGGTGAGGGGGATTCAATTGATGTTATTTATGTTGTTCAAGTGGCAGATAATAATGGTGCAATTGATACTCAAGAAGTGACGATAACCATAACGGGTTCAAATAATGGCCCAATTATTGGTGGAACAAGTACTGGTTCCGTTGTTGAAGATACAGTAGAAGAAGCATCGGGATCATTATCTTCTGCGGATGTTGATTTAGGTGACACGGCAACATGGTCTGTACTGGCGCCTGATACTGGTGCATTTGGTTCTATTAGTGTTGATGCTGATGGTAAGTGGACTTATAAAATAGATAACACGCTTTCTGCAACTCAATCGTTATCACAAGGCCAAACTGAAACGGATACATTTACAATTATTGTTACTGATGGCAGCGGTGCTCAAGCAACTCAAGTGGTTACTATTGATGTTACAGGCACCAACGATCTCCCTGAAATCACCGATACGTCAGTGATCTCAGGGGCGGTTGAGCACAGAGCAACAGAAAGTGCGACCGGCGATTTAGTCCTTGAAGATGTCGATACACTAGACACGCATACGTGGACTGTTGAAGCAAACACAAATGATGATTTAGGTACATTTACGGTTGGTACCGATGGTAAGTGGACGTTTAATTTAAACGCTGCATCAGGAAGTGTGATTGCATTAGGCGTGGGCGAAACTCTTGATATCGTGTACGTGGTTCAAGTGGAAGACAATCACGGCGGAATAGACACACAAGAAGTCACGATCACGGTGACGGGCTCGAACGATGGCCCGACCATCAGTGGTACCGATACGGGCTCCGTTGTTGAAGACACGGTGGCCGAAGCGACAGGTCAATTGGATGCAACGGACGCCGATGTTACCGACACACACACGTGGTCAGTGACGGATGGCGCAGGTACGTACGGTGAATTAACGGTCGATGCGACCGGCAAATGGACCTATACGCTAGATAATACCAAGTCAGATACACAAGCCATTTCAAATGGTGAAGTCAAAACAGAAACGTTTGAAATCGTTGCGGATGATGGCGAAGGTGGCACCGTTACTCATACTGTCACCGTTGAAGTGACTGGCACCAATGATCTCCCTGAAATCACCGATACGTCAGTGATAGCCGGTGCGGTTGAGCACAGAGCAACAGAAAGTGCGACCGGCGATTTAGTCCTTGAAGATGTCGATACGCTAGACACGCATACGTGGACAGTTGAAGCAAACACAAATGATGATTTAGGTACATTTACGGTTGGTACCGATGGTAAATGGACATTTAATTTAAACGCTGCATCAGCGGGTGTTATCGCGTTAGGGCTGGGTGAAACCCTTGATATCGTGTACGTGGTTCAAGTGGAAGACAATCACGGTGGAATAGACACACAAGAAGTCACGATCACGGTGACGGGCTCGAACGATGGCCCAACCATCAGTGGTACGGATACGGGCTCCGTTGTTGAAGACACGGTGGCCGAAGCGACAGGTCAATTGGATGCAACGGACGCCGATGTTACCGATACACACACGTGGTCAGTGACGGATGGTACAGGTGTCTTTGGCTCATTGGCAGTGGATGCGACGGGCAAATGGACCTACACGCTAGACAATACACTGGTAGGAACGCAAGCCATTTCAAATGGTGAAGTCAAAACTGAAACGTTTGAAATCGTTGCGGATGATGGCAATGGCGGGACTGTCACGCATACCGTCACCGTTGAAGTGACAGGCACCAATGATCTCCCTGAAATCACCGATACGTCAGTGATCGCCGGTGCGGTGGAGCACAGAGCAACAGAAAGTGCGACTGGTGATTTAGTCCTTGAAGATGTCGATACACTAGACACGCATACGTGGACCGTTGAAGCAAATACAAATGATGATTTAGGCACATTTACGGTTGGTACCGATGGTAAATGGACATTTAATTTAAACGCTGCATCAGCGGGTGTTATCGCGTTAGGGGTGGGTGAAACCCTTGATATCGTGTACGTGGTTCAAGTGGAAGACAATCATGGCGGAATAGACTCACAAGAAGTCACGATCACGGTGACGGGCTCGAACGATGGCCCAACCATCAGTGGTACCGATACGGGCTCCGTTGTTGAAGACACGGTGGCCGAAGCGACAGGTCAACTGGATGCAACGGACGCTGATGCTACCGATACACACACGTGGTCAGTGACGAATGGCGCAGGTACGTACGGTGAATTAACGGTCGATGCGACCGGGAAATGGACCTATACGCTAGACAATACGCTGCCGGGAACCCAAGCCATCTCCAATGGCGAAATGAAAACAGAAACCTTTGAAATCGTTGCGGATGATGGCGAAGGCGGGACTGTCACACATACCGTCACCGTTGAAGTAACGGGCACCAACGATCTCCCTGAAATCACCGATACGTCAGTGATCGCAGGGGCGGTTGAGCACAGAGCAACAGAAAGTGCGACCGGTGATTTAGTGCTTGAAGATGTCGATACACTAGACACGCATACGTGGACAGTTGAAGCAAACACAAATGATGATTTAGGTACATTTACGGTTGGTACCGATGGTAAATGGACATTTAATTTAAACGCTGCATCAGGAAGTGTGATTGCATTAGGCGTGGGCGAAACTCTTGATATCGTGTACGTGGTTCAAGTGGAAGACAATCACGGTGGAATAGACACACAAGAAGTCACGATCACGGTGACGGGCTCGAACGATGGCCCAACCATCAGTGGTACCGATACGGGCTCCGTTGTTGAAGACACGGTGGCCGAAGCGACAGGTCAATTGGGTGTAACGGACGCCGATGTTACCGATACACACACGTGGTCAGTGACGAATGGCGCAGGTACGTACGGTGAATTAACGGTCGATGCGACCGGCAAATGGACCTATACGCTAGACAATACACTGGTAGGAACGCAAGCCATTTCAAATGGTGAAGTCAAAACTGAAACCTTTGAAATCGTGGCTGATGATGGCGAAGGCGGGACTGTCACACATACCGTCACCGTTGAAGTGACGGGGACCAATGATGCACCAGCAGTTTCAGGTTCATCTATCATTTCTGGTGCTGTTGTCGAAGAAACAACACTTAGCACCAGTGGCGATTTATTTGTTGATGATGTGGACACATTAGATTCGCATACTTGGACATTACTTTCTTCAAACACAGATCCTTATGGTTCTATCATCGTTTCGACTAATGCTGATGGCTCTGGTAAATGGGAATACACCCTTAATAATACCGCTGCGCAAGTTCAAGCTTTAGCAAATGGTGAAACACATACTGTTGAATATCAAATTCAAGTTGATGATGGGGAAGGTGGCTTAACTACTGAAACTATTTCGATTGAAGTAACGGGCACAAACGATGAACCTGTGGTGTCAGGTCAGTCTACTGGTCTAGTGAAAGAAGATACCGCAACTCAATCAGAGGCCGAAGGTCAACTAACCGTTGATGATGTTGATCTCATAGATGTTCACGCTTGGAGTGTTGGTAGTAATACGGGTACTTATGGCTCGATTACGATAGATCCTGCTACGGGTAAATGGGTTTACACCATCGATAACGCACTAGCAGCAACACAAGGATTGACCGAAGGTCAAAGTGTCGAAGATAAATTTACCGTTACTGTGGATGATAACCAAGGTGGTACAGATTCCATCGAAATAGTGATTACGGTTGTTGGTACTAATGGAGTACCAGTGATCGGAGGCGATGTTGTCGGTGCAGTAACAGAAGATACAATACTAACGACAACGGGAACATTAACGGCATCAGATGAAGATACGACGAGTGCGTTTAATTGGGATATCGTTGGCTCAGATACTGGGACTTATGGCAAATTCACATTAGATGCAAGTACCGGTATTTGGCTCTACACCTTAGATAATGATGCCGCTCAATCTTTAGGTGCTGGAGATGCGCCAATAAAAGAATATTACACCGTTGAACTAAGTGATGGTGCAGGTGGTGTTATTACAGAAACCGTTGAAATTACAATTAATGGGACTAATGATGATCCTGAGTTATCAGGGCAATTATTAGGTTCCGTAAAAGAAGATTCAATAGAAACAACAGAAGGTCAGCTCATTGTTGATGATGTAGACCTTTCAGATACCCATACATGGGAAGTTCAGCCGGCAACTGGCTCTTATGGTTCAATTACGGTAGATGCAAATGGTAAATGGACTTACACCATTAACAATGCCTTAGACGAAACCCAACAGCTCGCAGAAGGAGAATCAGCCGAAGATCGCTTTATTGTTACGGTTGATGATGGACAAGGTGGCACCGATCAAAAAGAAATCATTATTTCATTAGAAGGTACCAATGATCTACCAAGTGTTGTCGACAGTAATGACACCGGAACCGTTAAAGAGGACGAGATCTTAACTATTTCAGATACATTAACGGTTGATGATGTTGACTTATCCGATGTGCATAATTGGTTTGTGATTGGGGCCTCTGAATCGAAATTAGGCAGTTTTTCAGTAGATTCAGTAACAGGTAAGTGGACATATACGCTTAATGGAACTGAATCGCAAGTTCTCGCTGCTGGAGAAAGCGTTGTTGAACGTTTTGTTGTCGTTGTGGGCGATGGAAATAGTGGTTTTGCACAACATACTGTTGAAATTACAATTGAAGGGACGAATGATCGTCCTGTTATCACGGGTCGAACCACAGGCACTGCCGTCGAAGATATTATTCCCACAGCGACTGGTGCATTAACTGCTGTCGATGTTGACTTTAATGACACGCATACTTGGGTTGTTGATGGTGGGGGCGCTGGTAAATACGGTAATATGACTGTCGATGCAGATGGCAATTGGTTATATACACTGGATCCATTAAATTCAGATACACAATCACTAGCAGAAAACCAACAAGAGTTTGAAACATTTACTGTTATTGTCGATGATGGACATGGCGGAACTAATGCCATTATGATTACCGTTGAAGTTCTTGGTACTAATGATATTCCCGATATTGGTGGTGTTAATACTCAAACAATTACTGAAGATGATGCTCTCTCTGTTTCTGGTGAATTAACCGATGGTGATGTTGATACAACAGATACTCATGAGTGGACATTATTAACAGATGCACAAGGTGTATATGGGTCATTATCTTTAGATGAAAATGGTAAATGGACTTATACGATTGATAATGCGTTAAGTACAACGCAAGGATTACTTTCTGGTCAAGTTGAGACTGAAAAATATATTATTCAGGTAGAAGATCAATATGGCGCGATAGATACAGTTACCGTTACTGTTACTGTCGAAGGTACCAATGATGTACCGGAATTATCAGGTAAGCTAACTGGGATTATCGAAGAAGATTCCGTTATTACTGAAATAGATGGACAACTGTACCCAGATGACCAAGATATTGGTGATACTTATACATGGAGCTTGGATTCAAATACCGGTTCATATGGTACGTTGTCATTAGATCCTAATGGGAAGTGGACCTACACTCTGAGCAACAATAAAGATTCAGTACAGTCTTTATCTGAAGGGGAAAAAGTTCAAGATACCTTTACGGTCACTGTTACGGATGGTTTTGGTGCTTCTACTTCTAAAGAAATTACGATCGATGTTATTGGCGATAATGATCTACCATCAATTGCGGGAGCAACAACAGGCAGCACGATTGAAGGCACGACAGGAAAAGACATCGCGACAGGTGAATTAACGGCAGTTGATATCGATCACTTAGATGACCATACATGGTCAACGCTTACTCCTAATGGTATCTATGGTTCATTAAGTATTGATCCTAATACTGGTATGTGGACTTATCAGTTAGACAATTCAAGACCGGCAACGATAGGTATCTCATCTGGGCAAGTTGTTCAAGATAAGTTCATTGTTGAAGTGGATGATGGGAAAGGTGGAACGAGCCAAATAGAAGTTGTTATTGATATTGCAGGTACCAACAGTTCACCGGGAATTATTGGTGATACGACTGGTGAGATTAAAGAAGATGCAGCAATAAATGAAATATCAGGTGATTTATTGTCTGGCGATTTAGATTCTCAAGATACCTTAGTATGGGATATTGTTGGTTCTACCGGACAGTATGGGCAGTTTACACTCGGTCAAGATGGGCATTGGACTTATGTTCTTAATAATAATAACAATACAGTTAATGGACTAAAAGAAGGTGCTGAAATTGTTGATACCATTACCGTAAAAGTAACGGATTCATTTGGTCAAGTGTCTGAAAAAGAAATAGAAATAACCATTGAAGGAACGAATGATGCCCCTTCATTAAGCGGCGCATTATCTGGAACCGTAATCGAAGATCAAACAACTACTATTAATGGTCAGTTAAACAGTTCAGATCCTGATGTTGGTGACATTCATGCGTGGAACCTGGATAACGGAGTTGGGCAATACGGTTCGCTTACCATGGATTCAAGTGGTCGATGGACTTACATATTAATGAACTCTCTCGCTGCTGTTCAAGCACTTGGTCCTAATGATACTTTCACAGAGACGTTTACGGTAACCGTAACGGATTCAATGGGAGAGTCTTCGACTGATGATATTGTTATTACAATCCAAGGTACTAATGATCTTCCTGAAATTACAGGCGGAGCAACTGGAGAGTATAAAGAAGATCAAGCGACAGATATTGTTACTGGTCAATTGATTGCTACAGATGTAGATGCTGGAGATGCAACGTCTTTTGAAGTTCGAACCTACGTAGGTAATTATGGTACGTTTTATCTTGAAGCTGACGGTTCATGGCGTTATGAAATTGATAAAAATTCGACGGCGATTCAGTCTTTAAATGAAGGGGAAACCATCTCTGAAACTTTTGCTGCTGTTGTGCATGATTCTAACGGTGGTTTTACTACAGAGCAAATCGATTTTACTATTGTGGGCACGAATGATAAACCTGTCGTTTCTGGTGATAGCTCTGCAACGGTCATTGAAGATGCTTACGAATTTGTTCCAGATGGCCAATTTAATGGTCAATTTACGAAAGTAACCGGTAATGTAATTGCTGATGATATCGATTTAGGTGATGAGGTAGTCAGCTGGCAGGTTGAAAATGGATCGGGAACATATGGAATATTAACCATTGATGAAAATGGGCAATGGACCTATTTGTTAGATAACTTTGATCCAGATACTAATGCACTTAATTTTGATGAGATTGGAATTGATTCTTTCTGGGTTAGGGCTACGGATAAGCACGGTGGTGTATCTGAACCGTTTGAAGTCACTATTACTGTTAAAGGAAATACGGATCCTGATGGAGGAGGTGGTGGCTCATATGATGAAATTATTGATATTGAAGCAAAAGAAGAAGGTGTAGACGCGAATGGAGACCCTATTGGTGGTGATGGAAGTGGGACAATAACCGCTGGAGATTTAGGGCTACCTTCTGGTTGTACTATTAATAGTGTTTCAGGAGCATCTTCTGTTGATGGTGGCTTATTTGGGGATCTTGTCGTTAATCCTGATGGCACCTGGGTTTATGATGTTGATGACTCTCAGCCTTATGTCGACTCATTGTGCGAAGGTGAGAGTGTTACTGAGAAGTGGACAGTAACGGTTACGGATAGCTGTGGTAAAACATCAACGGTTCTTATTAATGTGACCATTGTTGGGACTAATGATATACCAATGATAATTACTGACTCTCCATTATTTGGTGAACAGGGTGAAGTGATTGAAGATGAAAGTCTTGAAGTCTCTGGGCAGTTAACAGTAAGTGATCCAGACAGTTGTGATACACATACTTGGTATATCGTGGATGCGAGCGGTAATAAGCGTACCGATGAAGATGGTGATGCAAATAATGGCTCTATCACGATTAAGGGAACTTATGGTTGGTTAACATTAGATGAAGCGACAGGCCAATGGACTTATGTATTAGATAACGCAGATCCTGCGGTACAAGCGTTGACACCTGAACAAATTGAACGTGATTTCTTTAGAGTTGTCGTCGAAGATAATCATGGAGCCAAGAGTACTGATTCTCTTATTACGATTAAGATTACTGGTGTTGCCGATGATGTTGAAACGGTTCTAATTATTGAAGAAATAGATTTCATGGAGGATACCACTCCATTAGAGCAAACCGGTAAATTAAATGATGTTGATGGCCTAACTCCTGACCTTACTTGGAATCTAGTTTCTGGCGATGGTACATATGGCACACTGGTTTTAGATAATGATGGCAATTGGACTTATGTACTTGATAACGATGCCTTAGAAGTACAACAATTAAATCAAGGTGAATTAGTCACTGATACTTTCAGTGTTACGGTTGTTGATAAATTCGGTAAAACGGTTGTTGATGAGCACGGCAATCCCGTGATGATGATCTTCAAAGTTGATGTTACAGGCACAAATGATGCTCCTGATATTTCAGGATCATTAACTGGTAGTATTTCAAACACAGATTCTGATAGCCAAATTTCAGGTAACTTAAATGATGGCGACGTTGATGCCGGTGATTTTCATGCATGGTCAATTACTGATAATGGAGGGACTGTCGATCTTGGTAATACAGAAGCAGGGACATATGGTGAATTAGTTCTTAATGAAAATACTGGGCGATGGACATATAAGTTAAACACCTCGCTAGATGCAGTTAAATTCCTTGGTGTTGGTGAGACATTATCAGACACTTTTGAAGTGACGGTTACGGATCTTTATGGTGCAACCTCAACAGAAACCGTGACGGTTACTATTGATGGCTCCAACTTGCCACCAGAAATTACCCAAAACGATCAAATCATCATGGAATTGAAAGAAGATGATAAGACGAGCGATTCTAATGCGTTAATAGCAACTGATCCAAATGGTGATACGGTAACCTTTGATGCAAAAACATTAACGGGTACGTACGGTACGTTTACTATTGATGAAAATGGCGTATGGACTTACACCTTAGATAATGATGCCGCTCATATTCAAGGATTAAAAGAAGGTGAGGTTGTTTCTGAAGTCTTTACCGTATTTGCCGTTGATGTCCATGGAGCCACAACAGCACAAGAGGTAACGGTCAATATCACAGGTACAAATGATATTCCACAAATTTCAGGGATGGACACTGGTGTCGTTAAAGAAACTGATGGCAGTACTGCATCAGGTAACTTTGTAACCAATGTAACTGATATTGGGGATAGTATTACCGTTAGTCCGGGCGTACAAGGGAGTTATGGTGTCGTCAGTGTCGATGAAGCTACGGGTAAATGGACCTATACAGTTGATGGTAATGATCCTACAGTAAATAGTTTATCAAAAGGCGAAACATTAACGGATACAGTAACGATTACAGCAACCGATGAATTCGGCGCTTCTACTGACATGACGATAACCATAACCATTAATGGTGAAAATGATGCACCAAGCCTAGTCGTTACCGTCCCCCCAGAGCTAACTGAAGACAGTGGTGTAAGTGGAACGGATACCATTGAAGTTACCGGTAATTGGGATGATGGAGATCCAGATACGGCAGATACTCATGAGTGGGAAGTAGTAAATGCGGATGCACTTGGTACACTGACTTTTGAACCAAATGGTGACTACAAATTAGTCATTGATAACTCTGCACTAGAAATTCAACAACTTGGTGTCGGTGAAACAGTAGAATTGACGTATATCGTAAAAGTGACTGATGAACATGGCTTAAGCAGTACACAAGACATTACCTTTACAGTGAATGGTACTAATGATGATCCTGAAGTAATTAATACAAGTATTCTTTCTGTTGATGTTGCAGAAGACGGTGTATTAACAGAATCAGGCCAGCTAGATATTTCCGATATCGATATTAGTGATACAACGTTTGCGTTTGATGTGATTACTTCTCCAACAGATGCCTATGGCGTCGTTACTGTTGATGAGTTTGGTAAATGGACCTATTTGCTTGATAACGAGAAAGCACAAGATATTGGTGATGAAACCATTACAGAAACGTTCACTATTCAAATTGATGATGGTAACGGTGGGGTCATCACACAAGAGGTTACGGTGAATATCACCGGTACTGATGATGATCCTATTATTGACACCAACGTAACACAAGTTGTAACCGGAAATGTTGCTGAAGATGGAGTCCTGATTGCGGAAGGACAAATAGCTTACATTGATCCCGAAGGCGATACGATAGAGTATAACGTTGTAAATGGATCAACGCCGTCTTATGGTTCATTCAGTGTCGATCCGGTAACGGGTCAGTGGACGTATACGTTAAATGATACTCTGGCTCAAGAACTGAGTGCATCAGGCGCTCAAGAAACCTTTACGATAGAAATGACAGATCAAACTGGTGGCACAATTCAACAAGTGATCACCATTGATATTGCGGGTGTCAATGATGATCCAACCATTGATGTAACTAGTGTTCTTATCGGAAATGTTGAAGAAGACGGAACGGCATCAGCCATTGGTCAACTGGATGTTTCGGATGTAGATTTATCGGATACGACTTTTAGCTATAACGTAATTTCAGGGCCAAATACAAGTACAACACCGGGTGATGTCGAAGGGCTTTATGGTGCATTAACCGTTGATATAAATGGTCAGTGGACCTATGAACTTGATAATGCTAAAGCACAAGTTCTTGGTGATACGATTGTAACGGAAGTATTCACCGTTGAAGTTAGTGATGGTAAGGGTGGAACGGTTACTCAAGATATTACGATTAGTGTAACAGGACACGACGATCAGCCAATTATTGATACATCGGTAACACAAGTCACTGATGGTACTGTTGTTGAAGGCGGTACCTTAATTGCGAATGGTGAGATTGCTTATATCGATCCAGAAGGTGACACCATAGACTACAGTGTCGTTAGTGGCACTACGTCATCTTATGGGACGTTCACTATTGATGCGGCCACGGGACAATGGAATTACGAACTTGATGATGGATTAGCTCAAGATATCGGTGTATCGGGTGCGCAAGAAACATTTACCATAGAGATTAAAGACCAAACGGGAAGTATCGTTCAGCAAGTGATTACGATTAATATCACGGGTGAAAACGATGCACCAACGATTAATGCGAGTAGTGTTCTTATTGGAAGCGTAGAAGAAGATGGAACCGCCTTCGCCGTTGGTCAACTTGACGTTTCAGATGTTGATTTAGAGGATACGACGTTTGGTTATACTGTCATCTCAGGACCGAACACAAGCACAACCCCTGGGGATGTTGAAGGACTCTATGGCGCGTTAACCGTTAATGCAACTGGTGAATGGACCTATGAACTTGATAATGATAAAGCGCAAGTTCTTGGTGATACGATGGCAACCGAAGTCTTTACTATTGAAGTTAGTGACGGAAACGGTGGGACGGTTAGTCAAGAGATTACCATTAGCGTAACAGGGCATGATGACAAACCAATTATTGATGCCTCTGTAACGCAAGTGACTGAAGGGACTGTTGAAGAAGGTGGAACCTTAACGACTAGCGGCGTGATCACCTATGTTGATCCTGAAGGTGATACTGTCGATTACAGTGTCGCAAGCGGTACTGCACCATCTTATGGCATATTTAATATTGATGCAGTAACAGGACAATGGACCTATGAACTCAATGATACGTTAGCTCAAGATCTCGGAGCATTGGGAGCTCAAGAGACCTTTACGATTGATATAAAAGATCAAACTGGAAATACGACTCAGCAAGTCATCACGATTAATATCACCGGTGAAAATGATGCGCCAGAGATCTCAGGGGTAACCACCGCCGATGTTAAAGAAGGGCATGTTGAAGCGGTTAGTGGCCAATTGAGTGCAACAGATGCTGAAAATGATAATTTATCATGGCAATTAACGTCAGCAGCGAATGGTACTTATGGTTCGTTAACTATCAATGCAACCACTGGATTATGGACATACATATTACTTGAAAATAGCACCTTAGCTCTTGCGGCCGATGCAACAGATACTGATTCGTTTACAGTAGAAGTTAGTGATGGAAAAGGTGGAGTGAAATCCGAAACGGTTGTCGTGACGGTTACTGGAGCGAATATTGTTCAAGGTGTGTTTGGTTCAGACATCCTAACCGGAACCACAAATGATGAGCTTCTATTTGGTAACCCATTAGATTTATCTGATGTGGGTGGTGCAGATACTTTTACATGGACAAATGCGTCTATTGGTGGCGATCTTGCTCGAGATGTCATTAAAGACTTTGATGTAGACAGTGACCGAATTGATTTAAGTGATATTGCTAATATTACAACGGTTTGGGACACGGCAACGTTAGCGTCTCAAATTCAAATCACAGAAGTTGATGGAAGCACTGAAATTTATATTAATGAAGCAGGAAGTACGGTTCAAACCATTATTATTGACGGTGTTACTGTTGATGAGCTAGCTGGCGAACCAACCGCAGGAATGACAGACGCAGAAAAACTAAATTCATTAACTAATTCAGGCCATCTCGTTGTCTCTGATAGCTATGGTAATGAAAGTGATAATACCTTATATGCCTCTGGTCAGAATGACATATTAACGGGGGGGGCTGGTGATGATATGTTCTATTTTGCAGAAGAAAACGCGGGAGATACAGTAACGCCATCTCAAAGCAACATCAGTGATTTCACGTTAAATGAAGATACATTAGATATCGCAGAACTATTGTCAGGTACCGGTGTTGATACGAATGATATGATGGATTTATTAAATTATATCAATGTAGATATAGATGATGTGGCATCATCTACTACAGTAACCGTGACCGATAATGCAGGGAAGCAAACTGACATAACATTAAGTGGTATTGACAGTGATGCCTTAGGTATCACAGGACAAGGTTTGTCTGATGATGCGATCTTAACTAAATTGTTTGATGATTTTAACGCGTTTAAAGTCGATTAAGTTACTGTGTAAATAGAAAAGGCGAGAGGGGTTAACCTTCTCGCCTTTTTTTATTTCGTTTTATATGTCCGGTTTAAGCTAATTGCTTATATAACGCGACAAGCAAAACCTTTTAGGTAGAAACCTTCAGGGTAAGCAGAATCAAGTGGGTGATCCGCTGCTTGTTCAAAACGTTCAATAAATTGAACAGTACGTTTTGCATCAAGAGCCGCATCAGCAACAATTTTTTGGAACAAACCTGTATCCATTAAACCAGAGCAAGAGTACGTTAATAGCGTGCCGCCTGGGTTCAAAATTTGCATCGCAAGCATGTTGATGTCTTTATAACCACGACATGCACCAACTAACTGATTTTTAGATTCAGCAAATTTTGGTGGATCCATAATAACAACATCAAACTTAGTGCCGTTATCACGGTATTCACGAAGCAATTTAAACACATCAGCGTTTAAAAATTCCGCTTTAGATAAGTCAAATCCATTAATTTCAGTATTGTTTTTCGCGTTGTCTAATGCCAGTTGAGATACATCAGCATTGATAACGTGTTTTGCTCCACCTTTAAGGGCGTATAGACCAAAACCACCAGTATAAGAGAAACAGTTCAGTACTGATTTATCTTTTACGTATTTGCACGAACGCTCACGGCTATCACGCTGATCAAGATAGAAGCCTGTTTTATGACCATTAACGATATCAACACTAATTTTTACGCCATTCTCTTCAATGATGACAGATTCAGGTGGCTCTTCACCGTGTAATACACCAGTGCGTTGTTTTAGACCTTCTTTTTTACGAACAGAAACATCAGAACGCTCGTAAATATTACAGTCTGGGTAACATTCAATTAAGGCTTCAACTAATTGATCTTTGTTTGCTTCTGCGCCAGCACTTAATAATTGGCAAACAAAATAGTTTTGGTAACGGTCAATCGTAATACCTGGTAGGCCATCTGATTCAGCCGCGATTAAACGATAACCCGTTAACCCTTCACGCTCAGAAAGAATATCGCGTAAACCTTGTGCTTGGTTTAGTTTGCGAACAAAGAAATCTTTATCAATTGCTTCATTTTTGTCAAAAGTCCAAACACGAGCACGGATTTGAGATTGAGGAGAAAAAGCACCACGAGCAAGCCACTCACCGCTGTTTGAATAGATTTCTACTGTTTCACCAAGCTCTGGTTTGCCGTCCATTTTTTCAATGCCGCGAGAGAAAATCCAAGGGTGACGACGACGTAATGCTTTGTCACGTCCTTTTACAAGGTAAATTGAAACAGTCATATTGATGCTCTGATGAGTTAATTAGGGGGCTATTCTCTTTGAAGTCACAAGGAAAAGCAAATAAGAAAGAATGAAGACGATAATAATGCGAAAGAGGAAGGAATAGGACGAAGAGGCCATAAAAAGAATGCAGTAATAAAATAAATTATTACTGCATGATATTAAGGCTATTGAAAGGTAAGAATCGATCCGGTTTACGCTTTTAGTCCATTTAGAAGCAATTCTAAATCTTGTCCTTTTAAACGTAATTGTTCGATGTTGGATTCTGAATTCTTGATCATTTGATGAACTTGATTTGATTGAGTTCGAACGTCTTCAACGGTCGCTGCGATACTTGAGGCGACTTCACCTTGTTGTGTCGCTGCGGTTGCGATTTCATTGTTACTTTGTGCAATCGTGTGGTTACGGTCAGCAATATTCGCAATGTCGTTGTGTACTTCGTGCATCAATTTTTGACCAGTTTCTGCATTACTTACCGTATTTGATGTTAACGTTAGCAATGATTTACTGTTATTTTGAAGCGCTTCAATCATGGTTTGGATCTCAACGGTGGCTTGTTGAGTACGGCTTGCCAGTGTTCTTACTTCATCTGCAACCACCGCAAAACCTCGTCCTTGTTCACCAGCTCGAGCGGCTTCTATCGCGGCATTCAATGCTAATAAATTGGTTTGTTGTGAAATACCATTAATGGTCGTGACGACTTCATCAATTTTTGCAGCATTGTTATCTAATTCTTGCACAGCATGCGCTGCCTGATTAATTTCTTCAGACAAGGCTTGGATTGCTTGTACTGCTGAATCGACTTGAGATTGACCAAGGCGAGCAGAATCCATTGCATCCGTTGATTGAGAAGAAGCTTCATGGGTGTAATTGGCCACTTCTTGAATTGATGTTGCCATCTCTTCGGTTGCACTTGACAGTAAATCGAGTTGAGCAAGTTGCTTGTCTGAAGCATCAGAGCTTTTGTGGCTATTTTGACTTAACTCTGAACTCATTTGTTGAATAAGAGCGACAGACTCTTGCATTGCCAACACCAATTTTTGCTCACGATCAGCGAGCTTATCAATGGTCATGGCAATCGTACTGAATTCGTCTCTTACAGGAAAGAAGTTCAAACGTTGTGTTAAATCACCCGATTCCAATGTTTCTAATGAGCGATTCATGGTAAACATGGCACCACCAATAAACGTCATGATGTAATAAACACCAATTGCCATCATCAGTAAAATCGCCGTTAAAATGGATATTTGAAGTGTGGTTAATGAAGACCATAAGGTGATGTCTGAATTCGCACTAATGGTATAATTACCGGAATTTATATAGGCACTGTGTTCACCAGTATTAACGGTAAATTCAGCAGATTGAGATAATAAAGTTACCGCTTCTTCGCGAGATATGTTTTGTTGATCTAACACAGAGGCAACGAATTGGACTTCGTGCTCAAGAGTTTCGGCCATCATGGTATTCGCTGCCGAATTCATAATAAAAGCTAAACTGATAAGAGCCAAAAGAGGTAAAAAGAAAAGGAGATAGAATTTTTCTTGGATTTTTAAGTGAATAAGATATTGGTCTATCCAACGGAATGCACTTTCTTTCATAATAAGTCCGTATAATATGAGGTAAGCGCGCATAATATCTTATGATTAAGAATTTCTTATTATAATCAGCATTTATAGGTGAACTATGTCACAAAAATCGTTTAAATTTTCAGTGAAGGGAAAGGTACAAGGGGTTGGCTTTCGCTTTCATACTGCACATGAGGCAATAAAGTTAGGATTAACGGGCTATGCACGTAATCAACAAGATGGTTCTGTTGACGTACTTGCCTGCGGTGACGAAGACAATATTGAGAAACTAGCTATATGGCTAAAAAAAGGACCTCAGCTTTCAAGAGTGGATTCAATCGAGAAAGCTGCTGTAGAATGGCAAGAATTAAGCGATTTTAAAATGTACTAATCGTGCCTGAATTTATTGTTATAAGCATTTCGCAGGCTTTGGTAAGCCAGCCAGTTTTGTTGCTTGCTTCGCCGGACCTAATTTGAATAACTGGAATAAATACTTACTGTTGCCTTTTTCTGGGCCGTGTTCTTTTTCCATTGCTTTAACAAGCATGCGAACCGCGGGTGAAGTTTTGAATTCTTCATAAAATGCACGAACAAAGCGAACGACTTCCCAATGTGCATCAGTCAGTTCAATGTTTTCTTCTTGTGCGAGAAATGGCACTAACTCTTCACTCCAATCAGTGTGATTCATTAAATACCCTTGAGCATCGCGTTCAATGTGCTTACCGTTAAATTCCATACAACTTATCTCAATGATGAGGACTGATGTGTCAGTTTAGCAAACAGATCTCTATTCCGGCAATATAATCCCAATCGTTTACCATTGCTAATGTTCTTATCCCTATTAAACGCTTAACTTAATGATTAATTTAATGCGAATAGCTTATTTGAGAGTGTTCATTTCTATTTATCTGAGTTGGCATAAGCGTGTATTTAGAAAGAAGATTATTACGCATAGGTAAAAGAGATTTTTACTCCTCTGCGGTCGATAAAGTAAAGAATGTGATAGAATTAGCGCAGTTAATGAATAATAAAAATTCAGTAGGATATATTTTGAGTCAATCAAATCAAAACTCAGCAGGTGCACTTAGAAAAGCACTGAGTGAATGTATGATCCGTGATCGTTTCCGCCTAAGCAAACGCATTCAAGGCGCATCACGCATTAAAAATGAAGAAGCAAGAAATGCGGTGTTTGATGAAATCGCATTAGACATTGCAAAATCAATGCAAATCGCGAATAACCGCGAAATGGATCGCCCAACAATCCAGTACCCAGAACAATTGCCAGTCAGTCAGAAAAAAGATGACATTGCTGAAGCGATTGCAAATAACCAAGTAGTTATTGTTGCCGGTGAAACCGGTTCGGGTAAAACCACTCAGTTACCAAAGATTTGTTTGGAATTAGGTCGTGGTAAGTTTGGTAATATTGGTCACACTCAGCCACGTCGCTTAGCGGCACGTTCGGTTGCGGATCGCATTGCCGAAGAAATGGAAACAGAGCTTGGTAGCCATGTTGGTTATAAAGTTCGATTCAACGATAAAGTATCAGAGCGTACGCAAGTTAAATTGATGACTGACGGTATCTTACTTGCTGAGATTCAAAGTGATCGTTATTTAAATCAATACGATACGATTATTATCGATGAAGCACATGAGCGTAGTTTAAATATTGATTTTATCATGGGCTATTTACGTGAATTATTGCCAAAACGCCCAGATTTAAAAATCATCATTACGTCAGCAACCATTGATCCAGAACGCTTTTCAAAACATTTTAACAATGCACCTATCATTGAAGTATCGGGCCGAACCTTCCCGGTAGAAACTCGTTACCGTCCCATCGTTGAAGACGGAGATGATACTGACAGAGATCAATTAGAAGGCATTTTTGATGCAGTTGATGAACTGTGTGCAGAAGGGCTAGGGGACATTCTCTTGTTCATGACGGGTGAGCGAGATATTCGTGATACCGCAGAAGCGTTAGAGAAACGTAACTTACGAGACACTGAAATTGTGCCTCTATACGCACGTTTGTCTTCTCAAGAACAAAATCGTGTTTTTCAACCCCATGCTGGCCGTCGAATTGTATTGGCAACCAACGTAGCAGAAACATCGTTAACCGTTCCAGGCATCAAGTACGTGATTGACCCAGGTACGGCCCGTATTAGTCGCTATAGCTACAGAACAAAAGTTCAACGTTTACCGATTGAAGCGATCTCTCAAGCCAGTGCGAATCAGCGTAAAGGTCGTTGTGGTCGTGTGTCGGAAGGTGTATGTATTCGTCTGTATTCAGAGGAAGACTTTGTTGCTCGCCCTGAATTTACCGATCCTGAAATTTTACGAACTAACTTAGCCTCTGTTATTTTACAAATGACGGCGTTAGGTTTAGGCGACATTCAAGCATTCCCATTTGTAGAAGCGCCTGATAATCGAAATATTCAAGATGGTGTGAAACTCCTTGAAGAGCTAGGTGCGATTAATGCTGAGATAAGTGATCCTAAAAAACGCTTAACGAAAGTCGGTCGTGAATTGGCTCGTTTGCCTATCGATCCACGTTTGGCTCGAATGGTACTTGAAGCGCCAAATCAAAATGCATTGCAAGAAGTGATGATCATTGCGGCGGCACTATCGATTCAAGATCCACGAGAGCGTCCAAGTGATAAGAAACAAGCGTCGGATGAAAAGCACAAACGTTTTAATCATGAAGATTCTGATTTCTTAACATTTGTAAATATTTGGCAGTATGTAAAAGAGCAACAGAAAGAGCTATCTAGCAACTCGTTTAGAAAGCAATGTCGCAAAGATTACTTAAACTATTTACGTATTCGTGAATGGCAAGATGTGCATTATCAATTAACTCAAGTAATGAAAGAGCTTAATTATAAAGTGAATCAAGAGGCTGCAGGGTATCAAGGTGTTCATACCGCTATTTTAGCTGGCATGCTTTCTCATATTGGTCAAAAAGATCAAGAGAAGAATGAATACCAAGGTGCACGTAATGCACGCTTCCATATATTCCCAGGATCTGGTTTATTTAAAAAACAGCCTAAATGGGCAATGGTGGCAGAGCTAGTTGAAACTTCAAAGTTATGGGGTCGAATTGTTGCAAAAATTCAACCGGAATGGATTGAACCTCTAGCGCCACATTTAATTAAACGCAGTTACAGCGAGCCACATTGGTCGAAAAAATCTGCCGCAGTTATGGCGTATGAGAAAGTGACCATTTACGGCATTCCAATTGTCGTGAAGCGTCAAATTAACTACGGTACGATTGATGCGCCAGTGTGTCGTGAAATCTTTATTCGCTCAGCGTTAGTTGAAGGGGATTGGAATACGAATCATAAGTTCTTTAAGCAGAACCGTAAATTGTTGCAAGAAGTTGAAGAGCTAGAGCATAAATCTCGTCGTCGCGATCTATTGATTGATGATGATCAGCTTGCCGAATTTTATGACCAACGAGTAAATACGGATGTGGTTTCTGGCCGCCATTTTGACTCGTGGTGGAAAACCGCCCAAAAAGAGACACCAGATTTACTTAATTTTGAAAAAGAGATGTTGTTCCGCAATGATGCAAGTCATGTGACGGATCTTGATTATCCAAATTTCTGGCATCAAGGTAACCTAAAGCTGAAGTTAAGCTATCAATTTGAACCGGGGCAAGATAGTGACGGTGTCACGGTTCACGTGCCGTTACCGATTTTAAATCAAGTGACGACCGAAGGGTTTGATTGGCAGATCCCCGGTTTACGTCATGAAATGATCGTTGCTTATATTAAATCGTTACCAAAAACACTTCGTCGTAACTTTGTGCCTGCGCCAAATTATGCTGATGCATTTTTATCACGTATAACACCATTTGATATGCCATTACTCGACAGCCTTGAAAAAGAGCTGCGTAGAATGACGGGTGTTGCTGTATTGCGTGAAGATTGGAAACTAGAACAAATCCCTGATCACTTGAAGGTGACTTACAGAGTGGTTGATCACCATAACCGTAAGTTAAAAGAAAGCCGTGATCTTTACGATTTAAAAGATGGCTTAAAAGATAAAGTACAAGAAACGTTATCTCAGGTCGCTGATGACGATATTGAGCAAGCGGGTTTAAAAACGTGGAGCTTTGGTGAACTACCTGCACTTTATACTCAGAAACGTGGTGGCTTTGAAGTTAAGGCGTATCCTGCGATTGTAGATAGTAAAGACAGTGTTGGGATTAAGTTGTTTGAAACAGAAGAAGAACAATATAATGCAATGAAAGCAGGGCAACGCCGATTGATCTTGTTGAATGTTCCGTCACCGATTAAATATTTACGTGACAACTTGCCAAACAAGTCAAAATTAGGCCTATACTTCAATCAGTATGGTCGAGTCTTGGACTTAATTGATGATTGTATTGCGTGTGGCGTTGATAAATTAATTGACGATAAAGGTGGCCTTGTTTGGGAACCTGAAGCGTTTGATGATATGAAAGAACACATTCGAGCGGAACTGGGCGATACGGTTGTAGAGATCGCTAAATTAGTCGAAACGATTTTAACGACGGCTTTCCAAATACAGAAGAAGCTAAAAGGTCGTGTTGATCTAAGTATGGCGTTTGCGTTGTCTGATATTAAATCTCAAATTGAAAATCTGATTTTTAAAGGCTTTGCAACAGAATGTGGTTGGAAGAGATTGACTGATATCCATCGTTATATGAAAGCGATCGAGCGTCGAATGGAGAAGTTACCGATTGATCCAACTCGAGATCGTGCTCATTTATTGAAAGTTGACAGTGTTAACAATGAATATAAAGAATTGTTAAACAAGATCCCGAAAGGGCAGCCAATACCCGATAAAG
>NZ_CAWPRC010000134.1:0-226 GCF_963890165.1 Aliivibrio sp. SR45-2
AATGGTGGGTCGTGCAGGATTCGAACCTGCGACCAATTGATTAAAAGTCAACTGCTCTACCAACTGAGCTAACGACCCAATGGTATCCCGTAGGGGAGTCGAACCCCTGTTACCGCCGTGAAAGGGCGGTGTCCTAGGCCTCTAGACGAACGGGACACTGGATATTTTGAAGGTGTTGGGCACCTTCCATTGCTTTTTACTTTTTTAACCTAATCAATCTGTGTGA
>NZ_CAWPRC010000135.1:0-223 GCF_963890165.1 Aliivibrio sp. SR45-2
CCGTCCGCCGCTCGTCAGCAAAGTAGCAAGCTACTTTCTGTTACCGCTCGACTTGCATGTGTTAGGCCTGCCGCCAGCGTTCAATCTGAGCCATGATCAAACTCTTCAATTAAAGTTTTTTGGTTTGTTTCAGCAGAAACAAAACCGGCTCAATGATTTATACTGATTTCTTACATAAAAGTAATTTTGTGTAGTCACTCAGTTCATTGATTATTTTTGTTTG
>NZ_CAWPRC010000136.1:0-223 GCF_963890165.1 Aliivibrio sp. SR45-2
TGTAAGAAAAAGGGATTGTTTCGTTTCACAGTTATTGCTGTTGAAGTGATATTTTGCTCGCTTAATTGAGCCAGTCTAATTAAACTCAGTTTACAGTAAATCTTGGTAAATCAATTCTTTACCAATTAAAGCGAAGCGTTGACAAAGATCGTGTAACAAATGCATCAACACGATTTGCTACACTCGGCGTTGTCAGTTTGCCTTTAGTTTCAGTGATTAAGGC
>NZ_CAWPRC010000137.1:0-223 GCF_963890165.1 Aliivibrio sp. SR45-2
GTTTATTTGCTATCGATGCCACCACGGGTGTGGTGACGGTGATTGGCAATCTGGATCATGATCTTAATGATACTCACTCGATTGAGATCATTGCTACTTCTACCGATGGCTCAACCAGTACGGGCGCGTTTAACATCACGGTGACGGATGCGGATGGTACGTTGCCGGGTGGCGGCGATACGGATAATCCGGTGGGTCCGGTAACCGATTCAAATGCGTTAGA
>NZ_CAWPRC010000138.1:0-221 GCF_963890165.1 Aliivibrio sp. SR45-2
TCCTGTTCAAACGGAGATAAATCAATCTCTGAAATAGCTTCAACATCTACTGTTCCAACACCTCGACATATCGGGCACTCCCATTCATTATGGCTACCTTTACCTTTACATAATGGGCACTCTTCCTGTTCAAACGGAGATAAATCAATCTCTGAAATAGCTTCAACATCTACTGTTCCAACACCTCGACATATCGGGCACTCCCATTCATTATGGCTACC
>NZ_CAWPRC010000139.1:0-215 GCF_963890165.1 Aliivibrio sp. SR45-2
TTATCCGTATCGCCGCCACCCGGCAACGTACCATCCGCATCCGTCACCGTGATGTTAAACGCGCCCGTACTGGTTGAGCCATCGGTAGAGGTCGCAATAATATCAATCGAATGAGACGGCGCCGTGTCATGATCTAAATTGCCAATCACCGTCACCACACCCGTGGTGGCATCAATCGCAAATAGACCGGCATCAATATCATCTTGAGATAGGGT
>NZ_CAWPRC010000140.1:0-211 GCF_963890165.1 Aliivibrio sp. SR45-2
GAATTAAAACTTTCGTGGGCGATTAGCTCAGTTGGGAGAGCACCTCCCTTACAAGGAGGGGGTCACTGGTTCGAGCCCGGTATCGCCCACCATCTTTAAGTATTCTCCTTGAGAGTCTTTAAAAATGGTTTCGAAAGAAACATTGCTCTTTAACAATTTGGAAAGCTGACTGATTTAAATAACTTACGAGTTATTCAAATCAAAATTTAAA
>NZ_CAWPRC010000141.1:0-203 GCF_963890165.1 Aliivibrio sp. SR45-2
ATCACTAGTTTGCTTTTACTTTTCGAAGTGAATTCAAACAAAAATAATCAATGAACTGAGTGACTACACAAAATTACTTTTATGTAAGAAATCAGTATAAATCATTGAGCCGGTTTTGTTTCTGCCCTCTTTTAATTAAGAAGACAGAGCAACCAAAAAACTTTAATTGAAGAGTTTGATCATGGCTCAGATTGAACGCTGGC